>JAVCCX010000119.1 GCA_030765245.1 Candidatus Zophobacter franzmannii
TATTCTCCGAAGAAAGCTAATGAGGTTATTTCACCGTGGATGTTGTATATAGCAGTACCACCGTTGTACCCATCAAAATAGCTAAGATACCCGGTACTAAAGCTTCTATCTAAAGCTTCACGGATAGTTGCAGGGTTATAGTGATAAGCATCTACTTCACCGCTCATTGCGGTATATGCTCCAGCCATAGCAGCAGCTTTGGCTGAATAGTTTATTTTTAGGAAGTTGAATCCGTTTGTCCCGGCATTGTCATCTGTAGCCTGGCTTGCAACTACTAAAAGCAGGAAGCTAATTATCAGCAAGGTCTTTATTGACTTCATTTTCTATTCCTTTCATAATCTTAATAAGTTCATCTTTACTTGCAACCTTAAACAACGATTTCCGTTTCTCAGGTTGCCTTAAATACTCGGTTAAATGCTTTAGCATTAACATATAAATATGACTTTCATTCTTAGGCGAAGCAGTTAGTACTACAAGTTGTACAGGTTCATCATCAACTGCTTGAAAGTCAATGCCATTTTTTAAAAGAAATACTACGGACCTAACAGTTTTTACCAGATCACTCCTTCCGTGTGGTAAAGCGACATTACGACCTATTCCGGTACTCATTATCGCTTCTCGTTCTATTACTGTGTTCAGAAATGCATCTTTATCAGAAAGTACTCCTGATTCAGCAAGACAGTTAACCATCTTCGCTAGGCATTCCTCTTTATCTTTGACCTTTATATCTCGAAAGATTAACTTCGAGTCAAATAGTCGTATAGTTTTTTCCATATTTATTCCATTTATAAATCAACAAGCGTCAAGTCAATTTTTTTGTCTCAATGTTACGAAAATTACCAATTTAGCATTGCTTGTCTTGTTCTTATGATAATCGGAAAATACAATATATCAATATCTCTCTGCCCTATGGTTGATAAACACCCGATTTCTTTTCATTCAAAATATGACATAAAAAAAGCCCCTGATTGCTCAGGGGCTTTAAGTTATCTATTAATTCTAATTATTTCATCAGAATCATTTTTTTTGTTTTAGTGTAGGTTCCGGCTTTCATCTTGAAGAAGTAGATACCGCTACTAACCTTACGGTTATAGCTATCAGTACCTGTCCAAACAACATGGTTTCTTCCGGCATTGTAGTTTTCGTTAGTAAGTGACTTAACTTTCTGTCCCTTGATATTATAGATATCAATAGAAACTCTCTCATTCTGTTTCAGATCGAAACTGATAGTAGTTTCTGGATTGAACGGATTTGGATAGTTACTAAACAGCTCTGTATTTCCGGGGATAATCTCTTGTTCATGATTATCAACAGTACCACCATCACTGATGACTTTAATTTCATCAAGCATGAGGAAGAATGTCTGTGTTGATGTACAATGGAAACCAACATAGATTAAATCTCCGGCATAGTTTGTAAGATCAAACTCATAGTAAGTCCATTCCAGAGGAACGGAGATCATCTCTGTACCGCTGATAGGGGTGAAGTTTGCAGGGTCATTTCCTGTAGTGGAAATAGCAACTTCAAGCTGTTCGGGACCGTACTGAGTTGTATAAGATCTAGCCCAGAAATTAAGTCCTGTAGCATTATCACCTAATTGGAGATGAGGTGTGATTAACCAGTCATCATTACTGCCAGAATCAGCTGAGAAACATGCAGCAAATTTATCACCATTATAAGCTTCAGCGAACTGTAGCGGTGGTGTTGATCCAGCTGGATTGAAGACTATATACGCCATAGCATCATTCTCACCAGGGAAATCAATACCGTTATTGAAGCCATAAGTTGCTTCTCCGTCAACATCCATACATGTCCATGGATAGAAGTCTGTAGCGAAGTCATCATAGGTTTCAAAACTATCTGAGATTATAGGTGCATCGACAGAAATATGGACATGGAGTACTGTATCGCATGCAACCGACTCTCCCGGAGGGGCTTCATATACAGTACTTACTTTATACTCATAAGTCTCATCAATAACTACATTATAATCTAAGAAGATAGTAGAATTTACAGTCTCTGTGTTGATTATTACATCATCGCGATATACATTGTAGCCTGCTAAAGATCTATCAGGAATCACAGGTGGACCCCATGTAACCTCAATAGCTTCATACAAGCTCTCAATTGCTAAGTTTGTAGGAGGTAAGTAATCTTCCGGTGGTACTAAATTATCAGAGATAATTGTAAGAGAGTACTCACCGGTGGTTGCTCTTGTCTCCTCAGTTCTCTTCTTGAATGGACGCATTCCTGCCGGGACATTCGAGAAATGTGAGATACGAATATAGTAGAACCCACTGTCAGTAATCTGCATATTGATTTCAGGTTGTTCGTTACCATGTGCATCATCGTCAGCCATTATAAACATCTGATCACTGAAGTTCTGAGCAGGTGAATCATAAGGACCATAGAAGCACATATATGTGTCTAACTGTGAACCATTGATTGCTTCTGTAAACATCTGAACACTAGCCGGAGCTGTTTGCCAGAATGAGTACCAGTCAGTTTCATTCTCAGGGAAGATCATCTCTTCATAATCCTCTAAGTTAAGAGAAACCTGAGTAGCCTGCCATGGATTGTCATTATTATCCAAGTTGTACCCTCGACCTGATATTGGCAGGGTATGAGTTTGGCGTGGTCTTGTAGTTCTATCTCCTTCAGGAGCATTGTCGATTATAACAATCTCAGCATTCATCCAGCCTTCAGTTGAAGGCATGAATGTGACATCAATATCAACTGTTTCAAGGTAATTCACTTGAATTGGGTATGTATTGTTGTCAGCTAAGATAAACTCGCCCGGATCATCACCTTGAAGTGCAATGGTTACATCAATTAAGAGTGAATCCTGACCAACATTTCTGATTGTGATTGTTCTAGTATCAGAAGCAGCACCTACATCAACGAATCCGAAGTTAAGTGATGATGGTGTTATGATAGGATATGGATTCTGACCAGTAGGCAAAGTGAACAGTCTTGTGTTCGGAATGAATGCCAAAGGTGTACCAACAGGTGGTGCAGATGGGTCTGGATTTGTGCCGTCGCTATAATAGTAGATACTTCTGTTGTTTGGTCTTGCTGAGCAATAGAATTCCTCCGCAGAAGAACCGTATGCAGCTTGGTTTTCTTCAACTGCAACAACGAGGTTCTGACTTCCATCATACAAGAACCAACTATCTTCAGGAAGTGGGAAGTCAAGCCAACCCGCACCGGCTGGTGCAGTAACGGTTCCATTCCATACTTCAGCCAAATCTGCAATTGGAACCCAGGATGAACCATCGGTAAATTCATTCTGATTTGTTAGACCAAGATATAATACCCATTGTGTTGAGTTACTGAGTGTACCGCCTCCGTTATAATAGAAGCTTACACTTGTAATGAACCCCGGAGTACCTATCTCTTGAAGAGTATGTATAGATTGTGAATATGAATATCCATAGTATGGTTCGATTGGGAGATGCTTGTCAACAAGCGTTTCATCACCAAGAATAACCATTCCGGCTGGATGAGTTGTAAATGTCCAGAGTGGACAACCTGTTGCATCACCAACAAAGTTATAAGGAATAATCTGCCAGTAATACTGAGTGCTATATTGCAGAGGCGTTGCGATTGTGTATGAGTTAGTAAATCCTACATCCAATCCATCAAGAACTGAGTTTGGAGGATTACTTGTGCCTAAATACACTCTGTAACCATCAGGGAAGTTACCACCACTGGCCCATTCAAGATCCATTGTAACATATGAATTCATAGCTCCATCTGCAGGATAAACCAGAGTCGCAGCGTTAGGAATGTCATTGAACGATGTAAATGACCAGATAGGACTGCTTGTACCCTGCCCAATAGGATTGTAAGGAGTAATCACCCAGTAATATGTTACGCCGGGTTGAAGCCCTGCATAATCGAAACTAAGAGTGTTACCGGCATCTTCCACATCATATACATCTGTTGGTGGATTGTCTGTACCCATTGATACATAATAACCACTCGCAGCAGCAGTAGGAATCCAGCTTATAGCTCCAGTCATCGCAACACCTGTTTCTCCATCAGTAGGAGCAGCTAAAGTAGTTGCAGCTGGCGGTTGGTTGTTATCCCAAACAGAGAAATCATCAAACGAAATATCACTATAATAGTTATCACCTGTGACACCTCGCATTCTAACCTGGATTATATCTCCATAACCTCCAAGACTGATATCTAAGAAATGCCAATCTTGACCTTGATCACCGGATATCTCAGGGAATACATCTTCAGCCCATTGAGTTCCATCCCAAATATCGAAATGGAATGTGCCCATTGTAGAACCATACATATTATACCAGATAGTCATGAATGGATTTGTTAAGGATGTAACATCCAAAGGAGGAGAGATCATATCAAATCTCGTATTGGTGAAACCTGATGCTTCAGTAAAGGCAAACATACCTGTACCCGAAGTATGGTCACCAGCTTGAGGACCAGTATCAACGGATGATGTTGTCGCACCAAATGCCCAATCTCCGGCATCATCAGTACCCTGTTCCCAGCCAATTGGCAAGGCTCCTGAATCAAAGTTCTCGGAATATGGATAAACTGAGACTGTTTGGTTGAAGCCAACACCACTAAGTGGGATATTTGATACTACATTAGCATCATCAGTTATAGCAATTGTTGTGGATAAAGGACCTTCATTAGTAGGTGCAAAAGCTACATCGAAAGTAGCTGTTTGAGCAGTTGCTAAACTAAGTGGATAAACATTAGTATCGGTGAGAACGAAATCTGTTGCATCACCTAAAGCTAATGAATTTATTATTAAGTCACCTGTTCCGCTATTCTGGATTGTGAAAGTCACAGGAGGAGTCTGTGTATTTGTAAATACAGTTCCATAATCTTGTGAAAGCGGACGATAGAATAATTCAGGTCCGATAGGCAACTCATCGAAATAGAACATTGTATTAGGGATAAACAAAGGAGTCCCTTGGGCTGCTGGCGGAGCAGCTGGATCAGGATTAGTACTATCATTGTAATAATAGATACTTCTTGGAGTCGAAACAGCAGAGCAATAGAAGTCCTCTGCAGAAGAACCATACGCCTGTTGATTCTCTTCTACAGCAACTACAAGATTATCCGTGTTGTTATATACAAAAGGAGTATCAAGAATAAACTCAATCCAACCTTCACCTGTAGGAGGTGGGATTGTTGCATTAAATACTTCAGTGAAGCCTGTTATTGGCAACCATGAAGTAGTCGAAGCAAATTGAGTCTCTGTTGTGTGTCCCATGTAGATAACCCATTCATACTCGTTACTGAGAGTACCGGCTCCATCATAATGATAAAGAATGCTTTCAATACGCTGGTTCTGAACATTCAGTTCAGTCTGAAGATATATTGTCTGAGAGTATGAGTATCCATAGAATGGTTCTATTGGAAGGGGCTGGCCTTCAATAATTCCATTCCCTACAACAACTAATCCTGCAGGAGCAGTTGTGAAGTTCCAGACAGGGCAATTTGTAGCATCTCCAACAAAGTTATAAGGAACAATCTGCCAGTAATATGTTGTTTGTATATTCAATTCAATTGGACAAACATAAGTATGAACAAATCCTAAATCTTCATTCGTATATACATCTGTCGGTGGGTTGTCTGTACCCAGATTTAATTTATAACCATCAGGGAAGTTTCCACCACTTGCCCAGACAAGAGTTGGGAACACATTTTGATATGTCGCGCCAATTGCTGGTGATACTAAAATCGCAGCATTCGGTATGTCATTAAATGTTGTAAAACTCCAAACAGGGGAGTTGGGAGCAGTACCATTTGGGTTATAAGGGAATACCTGCCAGTAGTACATTGTGCCGGAAGTTAATCCTGCATAGTCGAAGAACAGGTTGTTTCCCGCATCTGCCATATCATAGACATCTGTAGGAGGGTTATCTGTACCAATAGATACAAAGTAACCTGAAGCACCTTGAGCTAACATCCATGAAACTTGTCCTGTCATAGGGACCCCGGTTTCTCCATCAGTCGGAGCAAGCAAAGTAGCTGCTGAAGGTGGAGTGGCATTATCAAAGATAGCAATATCATCTACACAGATATCCCCATAGAAACTTGCTGATTCCATCGCTCTGAAATCAATTGTTATGACTTCACCGGCGAA
>JAVCCX010000440.1 GCA_030765245.1 Candidatus Zophobacter franzmannii
CGGTTACTGCCGGAGCTATAAGTGCTATTGACCTCGTATTAAGAACTTTCAAGCCTACCAAGGTACATTTACCAGCCTTCTTCTGGGGGCCATATAAATCTCTCGCTGAGTTAAACTCACATTCAATTGGATACTACCGTGACTTATCGCAAGAATTCTCTCGAGATGACATTGTTATCATCTGCGACCCAAACAATCCAACAGGTGCTAAATTGGATGATAAAGAGTTGTTTGAGAATATGCAGAGGATTACATCAAAGGGAACGACAATTCTTTTTGATAGTCCATACAGAAGAATGAAACGAGGAGTTGAGGATAACTTCTTCAAACGAATCAGTAGAATCCCTAATCTGTTGATTATCGAATCTTTCAGTAAATCACTTGGTATGCCTGGGATGCGAATAGCATTCATTCGTACGAATGCGGAACATCTACTTAGTGAAATTAAGATTAGACTAACCTATGGATTTGGTGGCGTAAATCAATTGGCTCAACAGGTCGTGACTTATCTTCTAAGTACAACCAAAGGTAAAGCGATAGTACATCAGTTTAAGACAGAGACCAATAAGCAGATCATCAAGAATATTAACTGGTTATCTGATAATGGGTTGTTGGAAGAATCTCTCTATACAGAAGCTCCTGACGGCATTTTTGCGATAATAAACAGGTCTGAAGAAGATATGATATTAAATAGAATAGGGGCAGTTACAATGGAGTTTTTCACAGAGCTGCCTGACCTCAAGAGTAGATATGGTAAATGCTCTCGGATTTGCGTTTCAGTCCCTCACACCAAATTCCTCAAATACTTTAATAAGCTAATATGATAAAAGGGAGCAGTTAAGCTCCCTCAGAGTCTTCTTAATATATATTTTAGCCAAATATCACGCGTCTCTCAGCCAAAAAATGCTCCTCAGAATCTGAAGCATGAACTGCATTTCGTCTCATAGAAGAAGCGTATTTCCCTCTTATAGTGTCCGGTTCACACATCTCAGGATCTGTGGGACCTATTATATGCCTTAACCTTGAGATTGCATTCTTACCTGTAAGAATAATTGCAACTGTCTTGCCGGAAGTCATGAACATCAGTAGGTCCGGGAAAAACTCCTTACTATTATGCTCAGAGTAGAACCGTTCAGCAAGCTCTGGAGTAAACTTGAACATTATCATCTCTTCAATTCGGAACTTCTTACTCTCTAGAATTGATATAATCTCACCGATATTCTTTGCTTTCGTAGCGTCCGGTTTAATCAATAAAAGCGTTTGTTCCATATCTTAGAAGGCTAACTTAGTTTCAACATAATCCATGGCAGCCACTTTGATGGCGATGTCACGGTTCAAAATCCTACTCATGTTTATCTTGTGCTCAAGAATTGCAATCCAAACCTCTTCAACTTCACCTGCTTTGAACTCTTTTCCTGTATATCTCTTGAGCATCTGTGTGTAAAACTCTTCTCTATCAGAGTCAACAGCAGATATTACATATTTATAATGAGAATTAGTTATCTCATATTCTTTAAAACGAACATCAATCACTGCAAAACCCAACTTCATCAAGTTTTCAAAGTTGATCTGAATCCCTTGATTTTTCTCCATCTTGTACTCCTCTGCCTATGTTAATAAATCCTACTTTTACTAACAAAAAAAAACAGTCAAGCAAACTTAAAGAAATTTAGTAATCACTCAATCAACCCGGCAATTAACCGACATAGTTCAAGCCGATTAGGGTCTATCAATTCTCTTCCATATGCATCAACAAAGATATCTCTATTTATCTGTATTTAGATTGTTTTTCAATGCCCATATTCCCCAAAATAGATCCCAATGCCTATCCCCTACTCCTCCTGAACCTAAATCCACAAACTCTTTCAATTGGAAGTTATCCATGATAATATTAGGTAAACAGTAATCACCGTGAATAACAGTATCATTCACTGCCAGATGCTTTAGCTCGTGGAGACTTTCTATCGCTTTCGTTGTCCCTTCTGGAATTATGTCAGCATCTATGACTGTTCCGGCATTCTCTATAGCCTCATTGATCATCTCATCCATGCGTCTCTGAAATGGACACTTTTCAGTAGGTAGTGCGTGAATTTTCCTCAGACTTCTTCCATAGACCTCTGCCAATTTCTCAGGATTACTAAGATGTTCACCTGAGATTCCATCCTCACCTTGGATAGCTGATGTGAGAAGGTAATCCTTATCATCATCAGACTCAAATGCAATAACCTGCGGTGCTAAACCTTGTTGATTGAAGAAATTTGTCATGGTGAGTTTTTTGCTGAGTTTTACGAAGTAGAATGTATCGGACCAGAACAATAAGAAGGGGTGTTAGCTCCACTTTGTAGATTGATGGTACAGCTAAAGCAGTACTTCCCAAAATAAGAGTTTCATTAGAAATAAATGGACGGCAAAAATACTCTGTCATATATTAGTTTTAAGACAATCTAAGCTTATATGAGGTAAAAAATGAAGAAACTCCTTATTGTATTACTCGTAGCAGTAGTTCTAATTTCCTGTGCTAAACTCACAGTCCAAAGTATTGCCAAGGCGCCAATCGATTCTTTAGTTGCAGACTGGTGTAACGGATTTAATAATCACGATGCTGAAGCTATCACCAACATGTTTGAAACAGATGCCATACTAATGGATGACAACATCATCATAACAAATCAGCAACAGATGCTCCATGAGTGGATTGATCCCAACCTTAGCCATGTTAGTAATCTGAAGGCAGAACAATTGCAGGCTTGGTCAACAAGTGATCGTGCCGGATATGCCGGAAAGTATTCCGTAGATTACACTCTTGATGATGGGACAGTTAACCATCCAAAGGGAGTCTTTATGGTGAACTGGACGAAGAATGCAGAAGGTGAGTGGAAAATAACTACAGCCTGTATTAATCCGTTTTGAATTGATCTTGGGTTATTCAACATCTACTGATCTCTTTCATCAAAGCAATCTAGCAACAGCGTTGCATCCTTCCATAGATTAACGATTCCTTACCCATTGCAAGTTTTTACACTACCTCTTCTTCCGTGCTTTCAGTGTTTTCGGTGGTTAATTCCCCATTTCCCTTGACAGTATATCAGTATATAGGCAACTGTCTATATACATAGGGAGGATTATGCCAAAGGATAATGTTTTTAAAGCTCTTTCCGATCCAAATAGGCGGAAGATATTGCAATTACTAAAGAAGGTCGATGCCCTGACGGTTGGTAAGATTGCTAAGGAATTTGATATATCCCAACCCTCTGTGAGTGATCACCTCAAGATATTGCGCAATGCTGATCTGGTGTATTCAGAAAAGAAAGGTCAGTATGTGCATTATTATCTAAACACAACAGTATTTGAAGATATCGTTTCCTATTTCATGAACATAGTAACAACTTCAAAGGAACAATAAATGAAACGGTTAAAACAATACTTTCTCTGTATCGGAGTCATCCTTCTTCAGATACTTGTCTCCCTCCGATTTATCGCACAACTGGGAATGGATTACAAGATCCCTACTCATTGGAACATAAAGGGTCAAATTGATGGCTGGATGGGAATAGGAAAAGGTTCAATGCTCTTTATCGGGTTAAATCTATTTCTTTTCCTCTTACTCTTTCTTCTCCCCTATTTCTCTCCAAAATACAAAGCTCAGGAAGAGAGATTTGAGAAGGTTATGCCCCAGTTTGCCGGAATATTAGCTTTCTTTTTCGGCACTATCCATATCTTCAGTATCTACCTTGCAAAATACCCAGAGATAAGCGAAAAGGGTAACTTTGTCCTTTCAATACTCGGAATCATGTTTATTGCAATTGGTAACCTCTTACCAAAGATTCCACAAAATTTCTTTGCCGGTATAAGAACCCCATGGACACTTAGCTCAGAAGATATTTGGAGAAAGACACATCGTTTGGGTGGTCGGTCTTTCGTATTTGGAGGTATCTTTGTTATCTTTGCTTCCATGTTTCCGCATGACAGTTCCACTACTGTTTTTGCTTTTATAATCTTTATGGCGTGTGCTTTATTACCCGCAGGATATTCTTTTATCCTATTTAAAAAAGAAGGGAGTTCCAAATGAGAATAGTCTTAATCCTAATAATCTTTCTCACTACACTATCTCTAATTGCTGATACTAAGAAGACAGCCGACAGTTACTTTGAACAGATGCAGATGGGAAACTATGCCAAATGCATTGAGATGAGTGATCAGAACATGCAAAAGAATCTACCTGTTGATAAGCTCAAAGAGGTTTGGGAATCACTTCCGAATCAGCTTGGAAAACTTATTGGAGTTTTAGATTACAGTATGGTTACACAAGGTGAGTACGAGATACATATATATGTTCTAAACTTTGATAAAATGGTCATGGATATGAAAATCACTGTTGATAAAGAGAATAAGATCTCGGGTCTTTTCTACACAATGTCAAAGACTCCCAAGCCGGGAACAGCCTTAAAGTTACCGGACTATCTCGATAAAGAGAAGGCTGTTGAAAAGGATGTCTCATTTGATTGCGAAAAGATGATGATTAATGGTAAACTTACAACTCCTATCGGCTATGAGAACTACCCACTCGTTTTAATGCTCACAGGGTCAGGTCCTAACGATATGGATGAGACAATTGCCCAGAGAAAACCATTCCGCGATTTAGCTATTGGTTTGGCTAATAAGGGAATTGCAACTCTTCGCTGGAATAAACGAACATTGGATTATCCCCAGATTGGCAACAGAATAGACTTCTCACCGAGGGACGAATATATTATAGAGCTAAACGCTGCTCTACGATGGATGAAAGACAATAACATGAATAATTCAAATTTCGTGCTGGGTCACAGTATGGGTGCTTTTATGCTTCCGCAAATTGCACAAGAGAACGACAAGATAAAGGGTTTCATTATGCTTGCCGGAAATGCCCGACCACTTGAAGATTTGGTGGCAGCGCAGTATGAATATATCTTTGGTTTACACCCAATGACCTCTCAGATAGAAGCTGAACTAGCAAAGATAAAAAAACAAAGTGCTGAGATAAAAGAACTAACTGCTGAAACAGAGGTAACCGAACCTCTTCTTCTCGGTATTCCTAAAGCATATTGGCTTTGGATGAATTACTATAAGCAAACAGAAGTATTAGGGAAAACAGATTCACCATTCATGATTCTTCAGGGTGAGAAAGATTACCAGGTAACAATGGAAGACTTCAGTATTTGGGAAAGTGTAGCTGAGGGTAGACCGAATATTGTTACTAAGAGCTATCCAATCCTCGATCATCTCTTTATGCCATGTTCAGGAGATTCAACTCCTGATAGTTATCTGAATCCAAGCTTTGTTTCAAAGAAAGTTATTGAAGATATTGCTGAATGGATAACAAGCACTGATAAATAGGAGTTTACATGAGTTTTGATTTGCTCCGCAGGGAGTTTACGAGTGTGGGGCGAAGACAAAACTACAATTAGCATTATAAACAGATTGTCATCTCGATCGTTGTTGAGGGATTTCTGGTTTCAAACATTATTATTCTATAAGGAGATTCAATGAAATACTTTATCTCATTTGACTTTGAAGGCATCGCAGGTGTTACCTTTTGGCGTGAAACCGAAGGTGATAAGCGTTATGAGAAGCTTGCAACAGAACAGTTATGTCAGTATATGAGAGGGATTAAAGAAGCAGATCCAGAGGCAGAGATTGTACTTTGTGACTCCCATAATGATGGGAACAATATTCATTGGGAGATGATGCCAAAGTTCGTCAAACTCGTAAGAGGTTATCCAAGGACATATTACATGATAGAGGGATTAGACAGTACATTTGATAAGCTCATCCTGTTTGGCTACCACAGTCCAATAGGTGGGGGTGGAATGATGGATCATAGTTATTCGGCTTCCTCAATCTATGAAATGAAAGTTAATGGTCAGATTATGGATGAAGCATTGATAAATAGCTATCTCGCTTCTGAAATGGGAGTACCAACAGCCTGTTACTATGGAGATGACATAGGAGTCAAGTTTGCGAAAGAACACTTCCCTAATGC
>JAVCCX010000094.1 GCA_030765245.1 Candidatus Zophobacter franzmannii
GTTTTATCGAGCCGTAGCATTGAGCGTAAGTTGAAGCTTTATGCGTAGAGTAAAGCATTGTATCGAACCATGAATTCTGACCTTTTTGCATTCTTCGATGCTGCAATCCACTCAAACACATCTCTTCACAGGCGTTGATTTCCCACTGCGATCCCACTGTGACACTGGGTTGGAAGCGGGTTGATAGTGCGTGCACAGTGCAGAAACAGTGCGTTGTTGCACCGGGACCAAAAGAAGAGCAAAAAGGGAGTAAAAACCCGGAACTCTGCATAAAATGCCCTGTGGATTGACAAACTCGAGACGATACATAGATGAGATATATAGGAAAAAGCTTGATACTTAATAAACAGCTTTGTATATTGGCATTATTGACGAATTACTGCAAACTTAGGGAAAACAAACATGGATGCTTATATTTTTATTTGTGTATTTTTGATATTAATTGATATCGCTCTCCTATATGCCCTTTCCAAGATGAAGAGAATCAATCGGGAGTTAGGGGAGAAGATTCTAAAACTCACGAGTCATTTAGGAATTGAGGGGGACTTAAACCTATCAAAACCAAAGGACGACCAACAGGCTCGGAAACTGGAAATTCTTGGCAGACTTGCAATTGGTATTGCCCATGACTTCAACAATATTCTTCAAGTTATAAATGGACAAACTGAATTAATGCTTAACAAGCATGTTGATAATCACGAAGTTGCCAACAATCTGCGAACTATCCTTATTGCCGGTGAAAGAGGAGCTTCTCTTGCAAGGCAACTTTTAGTCTTCTCTCGTAAGAAAGAGACTGAACTCAAACCGGTGGATGTTAACAATGTGATAAAACCAATGAAGAAGATGCTAGAGAGAGTTATTGGTGAAAATATAGCCCTCGATGTGCATTATAAACCTCGTTGCAGTATGATAATGGCAGATGAAGTTCTGATCGAAGAAATTCTCATGAATCTAGCTGTAAATGCTAGAGATGCAATGCTCTTTGGTGGAAGAATTGCTATCAGATTGGAAGATGTTACTCCAGATGCTGATCTCAAAGCTAAAGTTCCTGAAGCAGAGACTAAACAATACTTACTGCTATCTGTCCAGGATGAAGGTGAAGGTATCCCTGAGGACGTTCTACCTCATATCTTTGAACCATTTTTCACAACAAAAAGTGATAATAAAGGAACTGGACTTGGACTTGCTACAGTCTATGGAATTACAAGACAATTAGGTGGATTCACAACAGCTGAGTCTAAACTTGGAATTGGTACTACTTTTAATATCTATATTCCATCTACTTCCGAAAGAAGAACAGACATTCCGGCAATAGTAGCTGAGATGGGAGATTGTAAAATCGAGCATAAAAGCATCCTCATTCTTGAAGATGATGCCATGGTAAACAGGCTAATCTATGATGTTGTAAAATGCAAGGGTGTGGAAGTATATAGCGTTTATGATATTGCTGAAGCAAGAGATGTATACAATGACCGAAAAGATGAACTTGATCTGATAATCTCAGATATAATACTACCAGATGGAAATGGTCCTGTATTCATTCAAAGCTTGATTACGGAAGGCATGGAGATACCATTTATACTAATTAGTGGTTATACTGAAGATAAAATGCAAGTGGAAAGGATTATTGAGAAAGACCATTATTTCCTACAGAAGCCATTCACAGTACCTGCATTGAAAACTACGGTTTATAAAGCATTGTCAGGAAAAAAGCAGGAATAGATTACTTGCCTCGTAGAGTTGTCCTTACTTTAGCTGAAATACTTCTCTTCACGGAGTTAAGAAAGTTTCGCTCAGTTTTAATTTCAGGGATTGTATATTCTCTACCTGTTTCAACAGGTAGAAAGTTCATTATCTCATCCATAGTTGCAAAAGTATAATCCTTACCTAATGCGTATCCCAAGAATGAATCAAGTTTCTCCATATCAGCAAAATCCGGTTCATATTTGGTATATGTTGGATTCCACTTGATAAGTGAATAACTATGCATGAACAAGATGATTATCTTTATTTTGCTATCAGATACAGCGTCTAAACCCAACTTCAACTCTTCTAAAGAACAGCTATCAATATCTAACTTCTTTATCAAACTGCCTTGCTTAACAACATTTCCGGCTAAACGGTAGTCTATATTGTTTTTAAAGACTGTAACAGGAACCTCAATAATATCATCTACCTTAGAAATAACATTAGGAGTTAGAGGTGAGATCTTGCAGTTCTCATGTCCCGGGAAATAGGATGAATCAACACTTATACCAAACTTTGATAGAAGTTTCAGAGTGTTATTATCGGCTCCATAACCACCGGCTCTGAACGCCTTTGGGTAATGAGAAGTTGCATGATAAAAAGCCTTAATCGATTCATCTAAACAGTGTTCCTGCTCAATGATATTATACTGGTGAAGAAGAGGTCTATTGGGATCTGACATAAACTGGGGATGTACATGAAGTTGCACATCATTATTCTTTCCCAGGATTAACTCAGTTAGAAGATGAAAAAGTTTAGGGTCATGGTCCTTCTCTGCAAAATCAACAAAGAATGTACCCTTGACCCTAAAAGTATCAAATATCTCTAGTATTTTAGGAACCCCGAAAGAATAATCACCAATCCTCCCGAGGATTAGTTTTTCATAATCCCCGAGACGACTTAAAGTGCGTATAGCCTCAACATCTATAGTTGGTATTATATATTTCATTAAGACTATTTAACTAAAAAGAGATATTAGGTCAAGTTCATTGATTAATCGGTAACATTCTCTTCTCTTCAACTGTGGTACGACTCTCCTGGGTCGTGTTCTTTCTTCTCTTCTCTTTAGCCTTGATAGCTCTCACGAATAAGACTCGACCGAGGACTGTCGAGCTACTAAACATCTTTTTCATACAAGAAATCACTACCAAAGAAGTTCAGTAACAGTAAAACAGAAGAAATTTATAACTATTCCCCGTTAAAAAGTGGAGGGAAGTTATGAAGTCAGTTATAATGTTAAAACTTAAAGTCTTGCAGTCCTACAATCGAGCCATCTGCAAACTTCTCAGGTTGCCATGACCTTACAGTAATTCTCGGTTTCTCAGGGTCTTCCAGATTAAACATAAGGAAGAGATAACCCTTGTCGGCATAATTAGAAGAATAGTAGTATTGGGAAATCTGAATGCCGAAGACCTTCTCATCAAGATTACTGAATTTCTTCAGGTCGCAGTCGGCAAAGTGTATATTGATAAATTCCTTTTGCTCAAACTGCTTAGTCAGCCTACCAAGGTATTCTTCTTTGCTCATCTTGACATACTTTACCTTCTCATTGCCGAGTTGCCCAATAATTCCTTCCACATCATAGCTCGGGTCCTTCTGAACCATGTTCCCTATTATGATCAAGGCATCATCCGCAAAGACATCTTTAACAAATGAGCTGTCTTTCAGACAATAAGATGTCTTATAAAGCTCCATAAAATGGGTAATCTCTTTCTTTTCTGCCTCATTAAATCCTTTCTGCTTCCTGATTGATTTAAGAGTATTATCGCTCAGAGCAAAGGTGATTTTCTCTATCTTCCCATCCTGATTGAACACGAAATTGACATTCTCAGTAAACTTCTCCCCGCTGTTCGCAAAGTCAAAAGCCATAGGCACAGAGCGAACAACAAAGTTATTCTGTATTTTAAATACTCCCATAATTAAATCATGATTCATCAGTTTCGCTTTTCCGTAGTCAATAAGCCGATTAAAGTCCCTATAACCTCCTGCGGTAAAATACTTCCTTGCTTTACCGTAATCACTGTCTTTGATGATATCAAGCAGTTCATCGAGGGTAGTTTGGATTGTCGTCTTGAGTTTTTCGGGACAATCGGGATCGGATTTAAGAGTAAGTTTATCTTTCGCAGGAAGTGCCTTTATATTGCTTCCAAGCGGAATCTCTTTAATCGATTCAGGCAACTTTTTATAACTCATCTCATCAAGAGCACACCTGACATCCTGGTCAAATGCATGCATACGGTATTCATAATCAACAAAAAGAGTAAGCGTGGAGCTCGTTTCTGCAACCTTATTGGGAAGTCTCACTACCCCCTGACCGTTTGACCATTTTACCGTAGGAGTTTCTGTATTACCGTCTGAATAATGCAACAATATCCCTTCTACAGGCACACCTTCATAGTTTGCATCTAAGAGATATTCAGTATAGTTAGAACCCTTACGCGTGGAGATTTTCTTGAATTTCACGGCTCCAATTATACTGCCCAACTTATTGTGTAAACCTGTATAGACTTCGCATTCACCCTTACCCTCGAAATAGTAATTCATCGTTTTGTAATCAGGAATAGTTGGTAATAAAGCAAATGCCCAGTAGTAGTTTCTGATAGCATCCGCCACCTTTCCCTTCTCTTCAGCTAACTCGCCCTCGTTAAGCAGGGTCATAACCCTGGATTTCCTCTCCTTGAAAACATCATCTATCCTTTGCTTGGGAATATACCTGATAACCTGAAACTTCGGTTTGAATGAATCCAAATCGACTATTCTCTTTGCATCATAAAGTTTAGCTGAGGAATAGGTCTCAACAACACTTTTATACTGCTCTTTGAATACACCATCCTGCTCTGTCTCTATGTTTTCAACCGATTGCTTAACATCTACCGAGATTTGACTCAATAAATCCTGCAGGGCAAGGTCATCGGCTTCTTTCTCTGTTAGGGCAATGCCTTTACCGCATAAGTATTCTTCCTTATTCTCAATTTCTCTGATAGTTGTCGAATGTAGAGTTAAGATTAAAAGATAACAGCTGATAATTGTAATTACTTTCATTATTTCTCCTCTTTGAACATCCTCGAGTTTCGATTTATCTACTACCCGAGGATGTTATTTTCACTTTTGCCCATTTGGACAGGATATAGACTTGTTCAAAATGACATCCATCTTTTTCTGAGCTATGGACAAGGCGGAAGCCTATATTGTTGTTACGATTGTCAGGACTGTTGTTGTTACGATTAGCAATACGACAGTTAGATGCATTGTTGTTCCAGCTACCGCCCCGATTAACACGGTTCGAGCCCATAATCTATATCCTTGTTAAACACTATTTTTCTTAAGCTTGTTGTATCAGCTTTTCTTACAAATTCTATTATAGGGACAATATGCTCATGATATTCTTCTTGTGTCCATATATCATTGATTAAATTGTTTCGATATATATCTGCTTTTCGGATAAACCTTTTCTTACTCCTCCTATTAAGTTTCCTATGATCCTTGAACAAGGTGTAGCCTAGGAACGAAAGACCTTGTCCTGTCTTATTAATAACAGGTTTATTTAAATGTAAATCCAAGTATTCACCTAAATACTTCTCAATAATTAACAAATACTCTTTCATCTCAGTCCTGTTCTTCCCCCATAGAATCATATCATCCATATACCTTACATATCCTTTAACTTGCAACTCTTCTTTGATATAATGGTCTAAAAAGGCAAGATAGAAATTTGCAAAGTATTGACTTGTCAGATTGCCTATTGGCAAGCCCCTTCCTTTTGAAGTTGAGTAACTATAGATTATCTGTTCAAACATACTTAACAATCTTGTATCTTTGAATCTTGATTGTAACAGATTAAGCAATATCTTATGATCTATTGTGTTAAAGAACTTGTTGATATCCAGCTTAAGAAAGTAATGATTTCGTTTATTTAATATAGTAGCTCTATCGAGTGCTTTATGCGTTCCTTTATCTCTTCTGGTTGCATAACTGTCATATATTTGAAATCTCTCGAAGTATGGATCGCAGACATTCATTATTGCATGATGTAAAACTCTTTCAGGAAAGGATGCAGCACAGATAAGTCTCTCTTTAGGGTCATATATCTTGAAATAATGATAATTCCCAACATCCAAGCTACCTGAATTTAACAGCTCTCTCATATTCTTTAACTCGCATTCAAGATTATTTTGAAAACTTATAACATCACTTTTGTATGACTTTCCTCTTGAAGCCTTCCAAAAGGCAATTCTCAAGTTATCAGGTTCTGCTATTATATCAAAAAGATTCCCTGCTCTTTTCATTAATCTTTGTTAACCTCGGGAGGCTTACTTTGTTTTTGTAGCATTTCGACCAGTTTCTTCCCATATCTATCAGTTCTTTTTTCACCTATTCCGTTTATTGTTTTCATCCCGGATTCATTGATGTCTGGTAGTTTTGCGATTTCTGCAAGCTCTTTATCAGTGAAAACAGCAAAGGCAGGGATTGCATCTTCACGGGCAATCTCTTTTCTGTATTCTCTCAATTTACTGAATATCGCGAATGTCTTGTCATTAAGAACTTCTTTATAATCTATCTTTGGTATCGTTCTTTTTGTTTGCCGATAACCTGTAGATTTTATCACTTCAAGATACTTAACGCAAAAATGCCAAGCACTGCCATTTTTCCCGGCTATCAATTCATGTGACTCTTCCAATACTCTGTGGCTCCGAAGGAATCCATTTAACTCATTAAGGGCTTCTCCTGCATCTGTTACGGCTACAACAAAAAGTTTAAACTGCATTAAGTCCTCATTATTATTTTTTTCGAAATTATCTTCTTCCACTCCGTAAGAGAACACTCCGTTCTTCGCTCCGCTTCGTCTCTTTCTCCATTACAGGAGACAATTTCGATTAGCTCAGAAAAAGATGGATTAGTCAGAACTATGGACAAGGCGGAAGCCTATA
>JAVCCX010000187.1 GCA_030765245.1 Candidatus Zophobacter franzmannii
AGAGGGTCAAAAGATGTACCCCAATAATTATTCTGGGCATAGTAAGTTGGTGATTGGGCAAACTCATCAATTTCTAAATAAGGATGAGTCCCTACATTGGTATGAATGATATTATACTTGAATGGAGAAGGGGTTGAGTAATCTTCGAAGAACAAATTACCTTTACCATTATTTACAATCATCTGATAGTCATTTTGAGTGTTACCCTTCAATTCCCAAGAGCAATTATGTGCTGCATAGAGTCCTTGTGGTTCTCTGTAATTACCATAATTGTTCGAGTTTGAGGAGATGTCGTTTGAACCTGAAACTGAAGTAATAATACTATGATACAAGTATAGTCCCTGATCATTATGCCTGATATCATTATCAATAATATCTACACCTTTTGTTTCAAATAGCTCTACACCAATATAGTTGTTTTCAATGATATTATTTTTTATCTCTACATTTCTATTTGAAGTTATAGAGATTGCAGGTACAAGCGAGTTGGATATAGTGTTGTTTCTAATGGTAATTGAATCTGTTGGATCCAAATCAAGACTTGTAGACAGAATGTTAGAATACTCCATATCACAATTATCAATAGTAGTTGTTGAGTTTGTGAACTCAAGCTGGCTTGACTCGAAGTCACAATTATCGAATACTGAGTTTACACTATCAAACTTAAAACTGATGTTGTTAAAAGAGTTGTCAGTAAACTCAATCATTGATGTACTTGCAATATTGTTGAAATAAATCATTTGATCTTTACTGTCACTATCTGTAACAATTGAAGTATTTTCACCAATCGAGACTGCACAACCTAATCCGAATTCAAGCGTAGCACCCTCTTCTAAGAATATCTCAGCATCATCTCCAATAGTTATTGTACAGTTTTCAAAAGCAGCACTTTCTCCTTCAAGAACTCTCAATTGACCATCCGGCAATGTGATAGTTGAGTTCTCAATAAGGCAGCCTTTACCTAACAATAGATTATTGTCACCTCCAGTTGTATATACAAAATCTCTTACATGGTTAGCTGATAAGAAAAGAGACCTGTATGCACTTAAACAACCTGCACCAAGGAGTGAAGTTGGTGCACTCGGTACAAAAGAAGCACTTGCTACAATCAACTCATCCTTGTGATGTGCGCCATTAACAATCTGACTCTTTAACTGAGGTGCAGTCATCCATGGATACATTTCTTTAACCATGCATACAACTCCTGCTACCTGAGGTGCTGCAATTGATGTGTTATATCCATCAGTAAGAATGTACTCTACAGGTACACCTGGTTTAAAAGAAGTAGACCAAATACCCCAGCCAGGTGCATTGATGTTAACGGTATATTGTCTTGCAACAGAATTAGTGTCAGCATATGTTGGATAAAGATAATCACCATTGGAATCTTCACCTCCAAATCTAGTTTGAATCCGGTAACTAGGGTTATAATCTCCTACAACAATTGTTGAATTTGAGTTTGCCCATTGATCATAAAAATGTTGAGTTGATATCTTATCTCCGTATGGGCGAGCTAACACAAGTACCATATCATTTAATTCACAAGCTTGGACCAAATTATTAAAGTTTCTTCCAACAAAACTAGCAGTTATGACCGTTGGAAAGTTGCCACCACCTAGTTCTGTAATAGCACCAGCAATATCTCCAAAAGAGTGACCAACTCCCGAGATTGATGCATTTGGGGCAACTCCGACGCTACTAGTATTTGTTAAAGTTGTCTGCTGTATTGAGGAAGCTTCTCCAGCTAACGCACCTGCACATAAAGTTCCATGATAATAGTCCTGGTACCAGTCGGACATATCGAAGTTTTCATCATTGTATTGGCACGAAGTGGTGACATCGAGACTCCACTGATTTATAAGGTCTGGATGATTTTGATAGAATCCAGTGCCATCAGAGAGAAGCGCTAACTCCCCATCCCCTGTTACATATTGCCAAGCCCTATATGTATCATTATATTCTTGAGTATGATGCCATAATCCATTTGTTCCGTGATACACATGCGAGTACCCACCATAACCATGCTCATCACACTCATCTGGCCACCCATTATCTTCGTAACCAATTACAGGTACTCTCGATCCTGAAAAATGTTCTTGGAGAATTCCATAGTTCACATTACTAGTCTCAAACCAAGCATAATTACGCCAAATGCTGGTAATCGGATCATTGTGAATTGTGTAAAGGATATCCTCATCATGCTCTTTTGACTCAGAGAATAAATAATCTCCAGGTTGGAATGCATGTATTGGAGTAGACTCAAATGTAATACTTTGAATATAACCTGTGCATTTTTCTTCATATATTGAGGAAACTTCTTCAATATCAATAGTTGGGTTAGGAAAGTATAAAACAACAAAGTGATTGTGATTGACTGCCCATAATCCTTCAAGCTTTTTGTAATCATTACAACCATAGTAGGCATTTAGGCTATCAAGTACAGGTATTCCTACAACGACAATATCCTGAGAATTCAATTCAGGAGTTATAGCGTTATTGAATTGAATGATTACTGATTTTCTGAAATCTCTAGAGTAAGCATTTAACACAATTAACACGAACATAAATACGAATAAGGTCTTTCTCATAACTCTCTCCTTTTTTATTTTACTAACAAGAGTTTTTCTATAAATCTTTTGTTTCGGTAGTGGATTTCTAGAAAATAAACCCCACTAGTAACTTTCTCATTAAAAACATTTTCTCCCTCCCATACAATGGTATGTTTCCCTCTGTGCATAAATTCTGATACTAAAGTCTTTACTAACTGCCCTTTGAGATTGTAAACTTTTACATCAACATCACCAGAATTAGGGATATTGTATTCAATTGTTGTTGAAGGATTAAATGGATTGGGATAAATTGAGATTGGGCAACTTGATACATGTTGATTTACTGAATCTGTATTATTTGTGATTATAGACAATGTATAATATTTCACTAACTGACTATTGTCAATAATAAACATTTTGTCAAGCAAAGTAGTTAGTGTTGGATTGAAAAGACCTTCAGCAAAATCTTCTTGATGTTCAAGTACAAGATTTAGACTATTGTCGTAGACATGAAATCCATAGCCATTACTATCGTCAATTATTGGTATAATAAAGCAATCTTGTAAAAATGAGTAACTATTAAAGTTGCTAGATAGAGGTATGTTTACAGAATACTCCATATCCCATTCAATTCCGTTATTTGTGAAAGTACATAAATAGGTATTCGATTCAGTTACTGGGACTTGTTGATAAATAATGGAAAAACTATTCTCATTGATTTTCTTAAAACAACCATTTCGTGTACCCCAAATCTCTATCGTATCTATCCGATTATCTTCGTATCTGATCAAATCAATAATCCAGTTGGGGCTACTTGGATTTCCAGGGAAATATGAGATAATGTTGCCTGACTCAAAAGGGGTCAAGCGACTATGGTCTTGCTCAAAAGCTCCCCAATTAACATGTTCAGTATCAGCTTCAACGGAACTTACTATTGATAAATCGGTGTTGAACACTGTGTAGTTATCATTATTCATGTCATCAGGGTCAACTCCTCCAATGATTAAATAGTCACCTATATTAAACACAAACTGGAACATCCAATATCTCGTTTCAAAGAGGACTAATTCTTGAGTTGATAAATTGTATTTATAAAACTCGGTGTACCAGTCTAAAAAAACTCCTTCCCAATGATCATATGCAAAAACGACTAATGAGTCATTTGCAACTGTACAATACCGTAATGTTTCTTCGAAGTAATTCATGTCACATATACCCAAGGCTTGGTTAAAATTAGCTATCATTTGTACAATTCTAATACCAGAAGAATTTAAAATGAATAGGATTATTGAGTCTGAATTAAACATTCGCTCAAGTTCATATCCACCATAATCTCCAATAATAACAGAAGTTATCAGAGTTTGTTGAGAGAATTGCATACTACTATTCAATGTGAAATGGTAAAGATTGAAGAAACCATTTTCAAACTCAGAGCTATAGAAATGGACAAGAGTATCTTGATCTGCATCATATATAAATTCATCGTAGTCATAAGGGCAATTTAGAGTAGTAGCTTCAGAAATAGAATACTGAGGAACGCTAACTAATAAAGTTGAAAAAAGAGTAACAATACATACAATCAGTATTAAGTCTTTCATAAATCCTCCTAACATACTTCTCAAGATTGTAAAATACTTAAAACACTGTCAATAATAATTTTTATAAAATTCATAACCTCAAGCAAGAGCTAGGTCATTGACAGTGTCTATTTTAATTTCCAGACTCACACATTTGCAATATCCACTCGCGCGTCTCTCGTGGGTCACGCGTGGGTCTCTCATGGAAGCCACGGGAGACCCACGAGAAAGGCACGGCAAACCTACGAGTAGGGACTGCAATTCTACTGCAACACTGCTAGAAACTCAAATAGCTTTTCGCATTCCTAATCTTCAGGAGCCACGGAGATAATGCGGAATTTCAAATATCCCATTATTCACATTCAAGCAGTACATAATAAAGTTGGTTATTATTCGGATGTAAATGACGATATTCGGAACTATTACTAATAGAGGGGAGTTTTTAAAATGCAAAATGATGAATGATTAGAGATCCTACTTCGCCAAGGCTTCGTAGGACTAAAGGGAGAATACTATGAAAGTGAATTTGGATCTAATTGGTAGAGCCCTGATAGGTAAGATTGGGAAGCTCGTGTTTTACAAGTACAAGAAGAGTGATGTGTTGCTTGCTCGTGCCTGGGTTAAACCACGCAGGACAATCAACAATGATAACCTAAGTTCCATATCGACGAATCTATCAAGTTGCTACAATACAGCAACTGTGGACTATCGAAATGATTTGATAAACTACGCAACTCAACTAAATCTCGCAACTGTGGGAGAGAACTGCATATATAATGCTTACAACTGCTTTGTGAAGATGATGTATGCTATGAATAGACTCTATCCAGCTATTGACCTAAAGACCATTACAGCAGATGATATTGTCTTCTATGAACTTCCGGCTATATCTGTACGGATGGCTGTTGAAAATGATCTACTACCCAGAGTTAGGTATATTGATGGATTGGGTCATGAGATTGTTTGATGGTGGAGTACAATCCCTATTATGTAACAAATTATTGACTTATTGAAAAGAGATGATTTATTATGAATCATAAATATTGAACTTTGAAAAGAGGAAAACTCATGTCTGAATATCAAGAACAAGAAAAAACAGGTTTTGTCATTATGCTAGATATACTTGGTTTTAAGGAATTAGTTACTAATAATATGGAATATAACGAGTTTTTTAGAATTTGGAGAATAAATATTCCTGAATTGTCTATTGTATCTGCGTAGATGCGTACTATCAGCGGAGTTAATGGGAAGTAAAAATAAATGAGATTTATTTAGGGATATAAGAAAAGGTCACTCGAAAGCGACCTGAAAGTTGGACATTAAATTCTAAACAATTAAAAGAACAGCTGTCTTTCTTCTTGTATCATTCGTTTCAAAAAAGGAGCAGCCCTACCCTTATCATACCATTTATTCTTCATCTTTATCATGGGGTATCTCTTTAGTCTTGTTATAAGTCAGATTGTTTTCTTTTGAAATAATAGTTCCGCCTCGCTTGGCTATATGTTTACTATCTTTCAATTCAACGGGTTTTTCCATCAGGAGCTTTTAATTTCAACTGTCGACAATTTGTCGACAGTTCAATTCCTTCGTCCTTTCCCACACGCTTTTTCATTCTATACCAATAATCTCGGGGATTCGTGCTTTCAGTAAGGATAGCAATAACATCAATAACAGAAAACCACCACTGATTCTCTAAAAAGGTTTTTCTAATCTCTATACCGTTAAACATCGCTAATTTTGTTTCCATCTTCTCTCCTATCAATTCACTGTGGGAATCCCATTTTGCAATATCCAAATGGCAAAATAGCTCCTCCATAAATCCTCATTAATGACATATCACTTATAGAAATTTTCAAAGGGAAGGATTTTCTCATTATTTTACTTATCTAATTAAATCAGTCAATTTATCCCCTCCTTTCTCCCACATTTCCCTTCAATAATTCTAAGTATTCTCTTACTACTCTCTTGTTCCTTACCCACTCCTTACCCAGAAGGGTAGGAAACGGGAAATAAATGAGTAAGATTTTGGTAAGTGAGAAGTCGCAATTATTCAAGAGATAAAAGGGAGTAAAACGAGAACTATTTTAGCTTTTTTGAAAATAAATCCTCGAAAATGGCAAAATCGTGGATACTAATATATGAAGGGGGTGGGAAATTAGGAATTATGAATTAGGAATGCAAAGAGCAAAATGAAAAATGTAAAATGTAAAACTAAGAACTACCCCGCCGTTTTCAACGGCACCCCTTCGAGGAAGGGGAATTAAAGAAAGGCAAAATGAAAAATGCGAGACTTGCACCGCAACGAAGTGTGGGGCGAGGATTGCAGGCATCATCAACAACCAGACAATGAAGAAATGCAAGAAACCAGAAACGCAAGCAAGGATGCTCACACTACCTCTTCATCTGATGAAGTCCGTTCACACTTCGTTCCAGCCTTCGTTAAAACTCCGGCACGACAAGGTGACAAACTCCCTAGATGCAAAATGTAAAACTAAGAACTACCCCGCCGTTTTCAACGGCACCCCTTCGAGGAAGG
>JAVCCX010000184.1 GCA_030765245.1 Candidatus Zophobacter franzmannii
CCTTAGAACAGATCAGAGAGATGATTAAAAATGGTTCGTTAAAGACTATTGACCTTAAGTATGCAGGCCTCAGTGGAAAGTGGTATCACATCACATTTCCAGCTCGTCGCCTTGAAAATGTTTTAGAATTTGGTGTGCCTTTTGATGGTTCTAGTATACCTGGAATGAAATCAGTAGAGTCTGGTGATATGGTTTTAATGCCTGACCCAACTTCTGCACATTTAGACCCTCTTAGAGATAACCCAACCTTGAGACTTATCTGCTCTATATGTGACGCAGATACAAGAATTGGTATAAAGAAAGACCCAAGAAGCGTAGCACATAGAGCTCAGAAGTATCTCGAATCTACAGGTTTAGCTGATACTTCTTTATGGACCCCTGAGTATGAATTCCATCTGTTTGATTCAGTAGATTATATAAATGATCCTTTCAATACAGGCTATTCTTTTACCTCTTCTGAAGATAAGGCTGCTATGACAGATGATATTGATGATAGACAAGGGCTTTCACAACAGAATGTAAAGGGTTACCATATGGATGATCCATTTGATAGTTTCTTTGACCTAAGAGAAGAAGTTGTGATGAAGTTAGAAGACCTTGGAATCAAGGTTCGTTACCATCACCATGAAGTTGGTTTGCATTCTCAACAAGAGATTGAAACTGAGTTGTTACCTTTCCCTAAAATCTGTGATGACCATAAAGTTATTATGGACCTGATTAGAAGAGTTGCCCTTCAGTATGACGCAACAGCGACATTCATGCCAAAACCGGTTTACAAAGAAGCCGGTAACGGAATGCATTTCCACATGATGCTTAAGAAAGATGGGAAGAATATCTTCTATAATAAGGGTGGATCTGCAGATTTATCTGATGAAGCTATCTGGTTTATGGCTGGTATCTTGAAGCATGGTCGTTCAATATGTGCATTCACAAATCCTAGTACTAACTCCTACAAGAGATTATTACCCGGATACGAAGCCCCGGTTAAGCTTTTCTTTGGCCTTGCTAATAGAAGTGCTGCAATACGCATCCCTAAGTATGCCACAGAAGAAAATACAAAGAGATTTGAATTCAGAACCGGCGATGCAACTTGTAATCCATACCTTGCAATGAGTGCCTTACTTATGGCCGGTCTTGATGGAATTAAGAATAAATACAATCCAGCTGACTTTAACTTTGGCCCTTATGATGAGAATATCTTTGCTTGGTCAGAGGAAAAGAAAGCAGAATTGAGTTCTGTCCCTGCTAATCTCGAAGAAGCATTAGATGCGCTTAAAGAAGACCATGAATACCTGCTTGCAGGTGATGTGTTTAATAAAGAATTGATTGAATCTCATATCAATGAGAAGATGAAAGAAGTACACGAAGTGAATAACCGTCCACATCCGTATGAGATGAATTTATATTATAATGTCTAATGACAGAAGGGCAGTCGTAATGACTGCCCTTTTTTAGAAGCAAGAAGAAAATGAAAGAAATACAAAAAGCATTTAAAGAATTTACTAACTCTTACTATATACAAAATGAAGAGTATGATATCAACATTAAATTGAAGTTTGATCACTCTCAACGGGTCGCAATACTTGGTGAAAATATAGCGAGGTCAGAGTCAGGTTTTGACTCTAATACTGCCTATATAGCTTCACTTTTACATGATGTAGGACGCTTCGAGCAGTATCGCATATACAAAAGTTTCAATGACAGTGTATCGGATAACCATGGAGAACTTGGATACAGAACCCTGCTTAGTGAACACAGACTACTTGATCTAATTCCAGAAAGTATGCAAGAATTGGTTCTCGCTTGTGTCAGGTATCATAATGCCTTCGAAGTTCCTGAAGAATTAAGTGATGAAACTAAACGATATCTCCACTTGGTAAGGGATGCAGATAAGATTGATATAATAGGACTATTTATAAACCTTATCGTCGAAGATGAACTGACGGAGTGTCTTGTTCATAAACTGCCTATAACAGACAGATATACCGATGCCGTGGCTGAGAAACTGATAAATGGTGAGATGATACGTTCCGGAGAGTTGCAAACGGCGACTGATTTAAAACTAATGTTACTAAGTTGGTTCAATGATTTCGAATACCAGAAAGGGATTGAGATATTAAAAGAGATGAAATTACCAGAGAGGTTGCGAAGTACTCTTCCTAATGATAATGTCATCGATGAAGTTTATAAATCAGTGGTTGGTAGGATTACTTAATTTTGAAGATAATACTTGACTCTGCTTTTATGTAGCCAATCAAATTGGATTACGATCGTACAAAAGAGGATAAAATGATAATTGTCACAGGTGGTGCTGGATTTATTGGAAGCGCAATGCTTGCTAAACTTAACGCTAAAGGGCGTGAGGATATAATTGTAGTTGATTCGCTAAAATCAAGTGATAAATGGAAGAATCTTCAAGGTAAAAGATTTGATGACTATCTTGATAAATCAGAATTCATCAGTAAGCTTGATTGTTTTAAATCAGCAGATGCAATAATACATATGGGTGCTTGCTCATCGACAACAGAGACTGATGCCGATTATCTGATGGCGAATAACTTTAAGTATTCAAAAACTCTCGCAGAGTGGTCGAAGGCAAATTCAGTGAGATTTATCTATGCAAGTAGTGCCGCAACTTATGGCTCTGGTGAGAAAGGATACTGTGACAACGAAATCTATGGTTTAAAGCCCTTAAACATGTATGGTTACTCAAAACAGCTCATGGATGAGTATCTCGTAAAAAGTGGTCTTTATAAGCATTGTGTTGGATTTAAGTTTTTCAATGTATTTGGCCCTAACGAATATCACAAAGGTGAAATGAAGAGCGTTGTATATAAAGCATATCACCAGATTCTCAAAGAAGGAAAGGTTAGTTTGTTCAAGTCATATCAGGATGAATATGGAGATGGTGAACAAATGAGGGATTTCATCTATGTGAAGGATGTTGTAGATGTTATGTACAAGTTCTTAGAGCAGAAAGATTGGTTTGGTATCTTTAACCTGGGTACAGGTAAAGCTAAATCCTGGAATGAACTTGTTTCAGCAGTATTCAGAGCAATGAACCTGCCAGAAACGATTGATTACATTGAAATGCCAGACTATTTAAAAGCTAAGTATCAATACTTCACAGAGGCTGACATGTCGAATCTAAC
>JAVCCX010000099.1 GCA_030765245.1 Candidatus Zophobacter franzmannii
CTATCACTTCAAAGATGATGGTAGCTGAAATAATAGATTTTAAAAGGCTATAAAAGTTAACTCTATTTTTTTCTCCAACTACATTTTGCATCACTTTCTGGGTAGAAATGTTTAAGTTCTGACCTAAAATGATAGCAAACGCAGTTGAAATAGTCATAATCCCCAATCCACCAATCTGGATAAGTATCAGAATGATTATCTGTCCAGCTTGAGAGAAGTAGGTTCCTGTATCAAATACGACTAATCCCGTCACACAGGTTGCAGAGGTTGAGGTAAAGAACGCGTCAATGAAAGGTGTTATCTCACCGCTGGCACTGCTTTCAGGATGCATGAGAAGGAAGGTGCCAAGAAGGATTGTAATAAAGAAACTGAACATCAAAGCGACTGCAGGATTACTTGTAAGTTTGAAAAAGACTGAGTTCTGGTAGGAATTATAATTTATTCTGTTTGATTTGACTACTTTAGTCTGATAATTTGAACTTATTGCTTTAATGAGGATGTAGATTTCTCGAATCAGAATTAGGAGGAAGAAAATCTTCGGCTTCATAATTGCTGAAATCAAACTCAACACTAGAATTAGTGTATTAGAAGTTATTAGGAAGGTTCTTTCCCTTGAGTTATTCCAATCCTTAAATCTTAGGAAATAGTAGAATGCATAGAGAGCTAAAAGAGTGAAAGCGTATGGCTTCAGGTACTCACCGTTTTTAAGTATATGCTCTAAAACTGGTAAGAAAAAGAGGATAAGGAAATTCAGTACACCCGCAACACCGAGTAGAAACTGAATTACACTTACTGCTTTTTCTCGGGGTTGTCTTTCCATAAAACTATATTAGGTCTCCTACAATTTTTGATACCTTCTCATTAACATTATCGACTACATCATTTGCGTTGATAGTAGTAACAATGCCATCTTTGTCAAAGAAGTCGATCAGAATATTGGTCTTTTCTACAAACTCAGACAATCTCTTATCGATAGCTTCAGGTTTATCATCAGCTCTTGAGCCAACAACGCTTCCGCAGTTATCACAAATCCCGTCTTTAATAGGAGGTGCAGTGAGAAGACTATAGGTTTTACCACATAAATGGCATTCAACTCTTGAAGTAATTCTCTCACGCGCAATCTCAACCGGAAGGTCTAAGAAGATAATCTGGTCGATTTCATAACGCTTAACTATATATATAGCCTGTTCGTAAGTTCTTGGAAACCCGTCGAATACAAGCCCTTTAATATGTGGTTCAATACTCTCTTCGATTAACTGGAATACATACTTGTCTGGAACCAATTCCCCTTTACGAATATGCTTTTCGGCAATAATGCCAAGGGGTGTTTTATCTGCTATATGTTTTCTAAAAAAGGCACCGGTGTTGATGTGCTTCAGATTAAACTTATTTGCTAGAAGTTTAGCCTGAGTCCCTTTACCGCTACCCTGTTTACCAATTAAAACTATATTTACCATTCCTACCTCATTAATTATCAGTATTTCCTCATCTCATGTGTTTTTCACGAAGTCAAGGTTTATTATAAAACGGAACAATATTTAAATCATTCAAAATGCGTCAATTTAGAAGTTTAATTATTGCTTTTGATTGCTCATTTATTGTGCTTAATGTTTGTAAATCGATTGTCTGGCGAGAATCTACTAAAACAGTCTCCGGAGTCGGATGTGCTTCTATTAGGAGACCACTTGCGCCAACAGATGCCGTTGCTATGCTTATTGGTCTAATCAACTCTCTCAAGCCGGTAGCATGCGATGGATCGCCAATTACAGGGAAGTTAACCTTACTACGCAGAAGTGGAATCGCAGAGATATCGTAGGTGTTTCTGGTGATTGAGTCAAAGGTTCGGATACCTCTTTCGCAGTATATGAGTTTGGAGTTCCCCTCTTTAAGAATATATTCCGAAGCAAGTAACCACTCTTCAAGCGTACTACTCATTCCTCGTTTCAAGATAACAGGCTTTCTTGTTTTACCAATCTTAGTCAGCATTGGATAGTTAAGCATATTTCTTGTTCCTACTAACAGAATGTCAATCTTCTCTATCATCTCATCAAGGTGCTCTGTATCAGTGATTTCACTAACAGTCACAAGGTTATACTTTTTGCCAATCTCCTGTAACCAATCTAATGCCGTACTACCTAGTCCTGCAAAATCATTTGGAGAGGTTCTGAGCTTATGTGCTCCACCCCTGATAAATGAGATATTCTCAGTTACAAGGTGCTTGGCAATAACCTCCAAATCATCTCTGTTCTCAATTGTGCATGGACCTGCAATTACAGTAAAACCATCAGGAGTTATCTCCTGTCCTTTTACAACAAATCGATCATAACCATATCCATTAATCCGTTCAACTATTTTATTTAGACTCTTCATAATTCATCTCAATATTTTTATTTATGTCAAAAGCCTATTTACTTTTGATGTCAAGAACTATTTAACTGAACCTGTCTTTTCTATGAACTTGCACCGCAATGAACGAAAGTGAAGGTGGGGCGAGGATATGCAAATAATAAAATCATATTTCTTTGACATCTATAATAGGATTATAATTATTCGAGACAAGAGGAGTTTATGGTCTATACTGATAAAGAATATATGATGTTTACTTTGCTTGCTTCACAATATGACAAGCAACAATTGGTTTCAGAGTTTCAAGAGTATGTTCAACTGATAATAAAGTCAGTAGAAGAAGATGTAAATCTGTTATCATCTAATGAAACTCGTAAAGAATTTATAACTAAGCATTCAATTACTAAGAACAAACTCATAGAAGAGCTTCTTGATCCAGACATCAATTACCTGGGCTTGTTAGCTATTGTGGAGTTAGAACTTCTAGAAGAAAGCAACATATCACATTGTTCATACGAATCTCCTGAATATCCAACAAAGCTTAAAGAAATATCGACTCCTCCCCTATTCTTACACTGGAAAGGTCAATTCTTA
>JAVCCX010000427.1 GCA_030765245.1 Candidatus Zophobacter franzmannii
ATAATTGTTATGATATATATTCTGAATCTCAATTGCTGAATAACTTCCTCTAAACCAGATGTCATTTTTTAACTTGAAACCTTCTGCGTGGAGAATTCCAAGGCTCACAAGAATTAAGAGTAATGTAATGATATATTTCATCCTAACTCCTACTCCCCTAAAAAGCTGTTCAACAGTTCTTCATCCACAAGCTTTATACTCCCATCAGGAGCCCCTAAGGTTCGCTCTATTAAGTGTTGATATGAGATGTAGCTCTTCATCACTTCAGCCATCATATTTGGATTGCTAAACATTTCACCCTCTTCAAGCTGAGAGTGGATTGCCAATCCCTCCCCTGCAGCAAAAATCATAATTGCCGTCATCTGTGGGTTCTCGACTGTAAAGACACCCTCCTCGTTCCCTTGAACAATTATCTTACTAAAGTCATTCTTCCAGAATTGCAAAAGAAGTCGGTTCATCTCTCTTAGAAGATAGGCATTATTCTCATTGTATATTACCTTGGCAAAGAACATCAGCATGTCCTTCTGTTCCAACTTATGCTCTCCAATTGCAGTGAATACTCCATTCACTTTATCTATTGCTGTGAGCTTCTCATCATCTATTATCGCAAAAGCAGGCTTCACGACCTGTTCACTAATTCTCTTTATTACAGCAATCATCAGATCTCTTTTGGACTTGAAATAGTAATAGAAAGTCCCTTTCGAAATACCATTCTCATCAATTATCATACTGACGGATGTGTTCTCATATCCCTCTGCCTGAAAAAGTGTCAGAGCTGTTGCAATAATCTCGTCAAACCGTTCCTGATAATCTTTTGAAATTCGTGCCATTTCGTCTCCTAATAATCATTTATCCTTATAGACCACCCGTCTATACCGACCGTCGGTCTACACTTCTCTCAAAGTTTGGTTTTTGTCAATTTAATTATTGGGGAAGGGGATTACACGGGCAGACAGGGACTCACAGGGACAATCACGAAAAGACAAACACGGACATTCAAGGACGAACACTAATATGCACAGATTATTGGTCACTAATCTTGTCCGTGTATGTCCAAAAATGTCAGTGCTAGTCCGTCTCTTATGTTATCAGCAGGGACTTTTTGAATTTTAGATGAATCATTAGTTTTCTTCAATTCTCTATCATTGCTCTATCACAATTCGGGACACTTTCCTGAGAGATTGGAATGACCCCTGACTGATTCCTGTGTTGGAAGTCAAGTAATCGACAAGTTTTAGGCAGGGCTTGTAGCATTCTCTTATTGCTATTGTGATAGAGCATAAATAGACTCGGGAATCCATATATGGAAAATAAAAAAGGAGTCACAAATCCAATAACGGTTTCATGACTCCTTAAGATTAATAATTAGTATTCTATAAAATCCCGCATCTCTGCATGATGTAGTCAACATTTTCAAGATAACGGTCGTATGAGAATATCTCGTCTATCTCTGCTCTATCTAAGACATCTGTAATATCATTATCAGCGAGGACAAGTTCTTTGAAAGGCTGTTTAGTCTGCCAGCAGACAAGCGCATTCTTCTGAACCATTGCATATGCTTTTTCACGAGAGCAACCTTTATTAGCAAGGTGAAGCAGAATAACCTGAGAGAAAACAAGTCCTTTAGTAAGTTCAAGGTTCTTCTTAATATTCTCAGGATAGATTGTGAGGTTATCTATAAGACGAGTCATCTTCTTCAGCATATAGTGCATAAGAATACTTGAATCCGGAAGGATAATTCTCTCAACCGAGCTATGACTTATATCGCGTTCATGCCAAAGGGCAATGTTTTCAAAAGCAGCAAGAGCATTTGTTCTCAGTAGTCTTGCAAGTCCACTCATCTGTTCACTTACAATTGGATTCTTCTTATGAGGCATTGCAGAGGAGCCTTTTTGACCCTTTGAGAAATTCTCTTCTGCTTCCAGAACCTCTGTTCTTTGCATATGACGAATCTCGATAGCGACTTTCTCTATCGTTGCGCCTGTGAGGGCTATAGCATTCATAAACTCTGAATGGCGGTCACGCTGTATCACCTGGGTTGATATATTCACAGGACGAAGTCCCATAAACTCACATGCCATCTCCTCAATCTTCGGTGAAAGATGGGCATAGTTACCTACAGCACCGGAGATCTGACCAACACTAACAGTTTCCAGTACAGCTTCCATTCGCTTGATATTGCGATTCATCTCATCATACCAGAGAGCAAATTTAAGTCCAAAAGAGGTTGGTTCTGCATGAATACCATGAGAACGACCGATGGACAGCGTGTCTTTATAAGCAATTGCCTTAGCCTTTAGTACAACAGTAAAAGCCTTCATCTCGGTAAGAATTAGCTCAGTAGCCTGCTTCATTTGAAGTGAGGAGGCAGTGTCCAAGACATCAGAGGAGGTCATACCATAATGAATCCAGCGACTTGATGGTCCAACATACTCAGCAACATTAGTAAGGAAAGCGATAATATCATGCTTAGTAACAAGCTCAATCTCATCGACTCTCTCGACATTGAAGTCGGCTTTCTCTACAATATTCTTCAGGTCATCATCGGGAATAATCCCAGCTTTATTCATTGCTTTACAGGCTGCAATTTCCACATCCAGCCAGCATTGATAGCGGTTCTGCTGATTCCAGATGTCTCCCATCTCTTTAAGAGTATAGCGTTCAATCATAATTCTACCTTTATTGTTTTTTAAAATTATCTATGTCTAGAGTTAGCAACTTCTTACCATTATAGACGGCAAATATAGTCGAAGGCAAACCTTGCAGATCATACTCAAAATTGAGTCTTGCTTTCTCATCAAATCCGATGCTACTAATCTGCATCTTCTCGTTGAAGGCAAACTCTAAATCTTTTATCACAGCCTTCTTGTTGAGGATAATCTCTTCTGTCATTGGTAGCAGGTACTTGCTTATCGAGAGGTCAAAAGGCAATTCATCAATAGACATATTGCCCGGGATGCTATCAGAAAAACCTGCAAGCCCACTTGTGTCAATTGTAAGTGAATCTTCATAAACAACTTTTAGCAAAGGTTTAGGATTCAAGCCCATTAGACCTGCATTAAAAACTGTTAAATTGAACTTATCCCCGTCTTTATTTATGGCATAGTTCTTGCGGAAACTAAAAGCTTGATATGTAATCTCTACAATTCCGTCCATGTGAAAGCTATCCCAAAGTTTGAGATTATATTCTAACTCTTTTTTCTCAGAGCGAACTCCCGATTTGAAAACACTACATCCTGTTAGAACAAGAAGTATTACTAAAATCAATATTCCGCTGACTCTATTTTTCATATTATTTCCTCTAGTTTAAGTACATTCATCGTAGAATATTTGTAAACAACTTTTAGATTTTAAATTTCTGCAATCTGCGAGTCATTGCACTTGGAGTGATTCCTAACAATACGTAGCCTTGTTCCTATGAACTCCTAAATTTTAAGCTCTTTGTTGATCGGAGTAGTTTCTATTTCATCAATATCATCTTCTTAACTTGTGAATTCATCCCGGATTGCATTCTATAGAAGTAAACTCCACTTGGGACAATTGAACCATTAGAGTCCATCCCATTCCAGAGAACTGAGTGACTGCCTGCATTGAAAAGCGAATTAGCAATAGTCTTAACTTGTTGCCCCTTGATGTTAAAGATATCAATTTTTACATCTGTAGGAGTATCTATACTAAACTTGATGGTTGTTTCTGGGTTAAATGGATTTGGATAATTTCCAATCAAAGCCATACTCTGATTCGGAAGTGTATACTCATCAACACCCACAACTCCACCAATGTTTGAGAAACTGAAATCATCTAACATCAGCATCATAGTTCCAGTTGAATTATGATTGATTCCAATCCGAATGGCCTGACCTTGATATTGATTCAGGCTATATGTGAAAGAAGTCCATTCCAGGGGAATCTCCACAGGCTCAACTCCTGTGATAATAGTAAAATCTTCCGGATTACTACCAGTGGTTGAAACGCCAATTTGAATCTCCTCCATACCATACTGAATTGTGTTTGATCGGGCCATAAACCCAACAGTAACATCTTCATCTGAGAGTTGGATTTGTGGGGTAATCAACCAATTATCATTTTGAGCTCCTGCACAACAGATACTAGAAGCAAATTTATCTCCACTATATGCAGCAAAGTTCGGTAGCGGTGGAGTAAACCCGGTCGAATTAAATATCATAAAAGAAAGTGCTTCACCTTCATGTGGAAAGTCTATCCAATTGCCAAAGGTATAAGTATTCTGACCATCTATATCAAGATTAGTCCAAAGTCCAAACTCTGTGCTGAAATCTTCATATGTTTCGAAGGTATCTCCAAAGGTTGGAGCATCGAAGACTACTACAACTGAGTCACAGGGCCCAGATTCTGTGTCCGGCCAGATATTCTCACTTGTTACTTTATACTCATAGGATTGACCCTGTACTAAATTCTCGGCATCATCTATATAGGTAGTATCTGTAACAATTTCAGTATTGATCAAGACATCATCCCGGTAGATATTGAAACCACTAAGGGTGCCCATAACTGTTTCAGTAAAGTCCCGAATCAAATGAGCTCCCTGGTAGACAACATTAACCTCTAAGTTTTGAGGTGGGGCAGGGATAAAAGGTTCCGGTGGAGTTTCACCAGATTGAACCCACAAAGTATATTCATCAACAATCCTATCTCTTGTTACATTAGGTGGATTATCTGCTCTTGCAATTCGTAAATAATAGAACCCTGAGTCGTAACAATCAGCAGCAAAACTGGGATTAACACCGTCCGTCCAACTGTTATCATCCCATACAAATACATTGTTTTCATCCACAATTGCACCCACTTGAGTATAAGGTCCATATAAGTGTGCTGTCAAATCAACAGTGGAACCGTTTAGGTGCTCAGTATGTACTATAATAGTTGCCGGAGCATTGTGCATGAAAACATACCAATCAATATCATCTATTGGAGCGATAACAGCTTCATGACCAGCATCGGAGTCTGATGGGATAGCAGAAGCAGAAGCAGATGTATTATTATTATCATTCAAGTATCCATAACCGTTTAGCTCTACCTCATAAGGCTCACCAATACCCACTTCATTTAAGGCAATATAAGCAACTTTATAACCGTCAGAGTTTGTTAGAAATACTATGGGGTAAACAGCATCGGAGCCTGCTAGAATAGTTAATGGATATGTGTAATTATCTGTAAGGAAAAATCTATTAGCATCATCTCCAATAACAGTAGGTGAGGCTGGAACAACCAAATCTGAAGCAGTAGGGTTATGAACTATTAAGTCGATTGTCTCGGAAGTAACTCCGATCTGTACAGCATCAAAATCTATCAGTTCGGGTACTATAAAATGTCCAACAGCATCAGAAAGGTCCTCTTCAGAAAGGGCATAACTAAGTGCCATTCCATTAACAACTTCATTACCAATACCATTATTCCGATATTGATGACCCTCAACACCTGTGATGCTTTCAATTCCGATACAACCGTCTCCCAACATTGAATTGGGACCTGTGTCATTCATAGGATTCACATAGTTATCATATTGAATCTTGATTTTGCCATTCGGAAAGAGAATAAGCTGAATATCCATTCTTTCTGAGGTATCATCATAGTCATTCCATGATTCAACAGAATACACAAAGTTACCCTCCTCATCATTCCCATAGGAAACTTGAGAAGGTATAAATCCTGTCTGTAAATCCATGGTGCAAAGAGCAATCACATTGTTTGGAGCTGACAAATCAGGAATCATCATTCCTGTAGCAGCTGTATGTGTTGAAATTGGATTTGTAAACTGGCAATACCCATTTGTACCGAGATAAATCATATCATAGTCATTACCGAAGAAGGTGAAGTTAAAGCCGAGCTGTACTTGGGCATAACCGTCATCATCATCAGAGTTGGTAAAGTTCGGGATAATCGCATTAACTCCGAGATTTACCCACTCAAATGTTGGTTGATATACTAATGAATCGCTCTGCTCAACACTATTTGCGTAATAGTAGCCACCATACATAATCCCATCACCACCGAAAGCTGTGAGTAGTGAAATAATAGTTGTTAAAAGTAATAATAAACTAATCTTTTTCATTTGGACCTCCATAACTGTTAAATCTAATTTTC
>JAVCCX010000324.1 GCA_030765245.1 Candidatus Zophobacter franzmannii
AGAAAATAGATAACTTGTTCGGAAGCTCATTTCCTTGAATGAGCTTCCTTTTTTACTTCAAAAACTACAAACTAACACTTGTAACCGAAATTTAACATACAATTAGCAAATCTGTAATGCCATATAAAAAGAGTTAGTTAGAGTTACATGAGAAGCGTATCATAAGCTTAATACTTAACATTCTATGTTTTTAAATTGACGGAACTCTATTTGTTATATCCAGTGTTAAATAACTATTAGTATATCGTTAGTTCAGGATTAAGCTGTCTCGTTGATTTGCATCCCTAAATAAAAGTGAGTGAGGAACTTAACATTGGTTGGTAGCGTTATTCAATCCATATTCCAGATTCTTGGTGCCTTAGGAGTTTTCCTATACGGTATGCATGTGATGAGTGATGGTATCCAGAAGGTTGCCGGAAGTCGCATGAAATCCATCCTTGGATATATGACCAAGAACCGTTTTCTTGCTGTCTTAACCGGTTTCATGATAACAGCCTTAGTGCAGTCATCATCAGCGACAACCGTACTTGTTGTAAGTTTTGTAAATGCCGCATTACTTAATCTGACCCAGGGTATTGGGGTGATTATGGGTGCAAATATTGGTACAACAGTCACAACCTGGTTAGTCTCTTTTATTGGTTTCAAATTCAATATTGCAGCAATCAGTTTGCCCATAATTGGCGTAGGTATGCCATTGCTTTTCCTCAGAAAGGGTAATAGTAAAGACTGGGGAGAGGTTCTTATTGGATTCGGTCTGCTATTCCTTGGTTTAGCCTTCTTAAAAGATTCAGTACCGGATATCAAAAACCATCCTGAAGTTCTATCGTTCCTTGCTGACTTCACAGGTAAAGGATTCTGGTCCTACCTTATTTTCATTGGTGTGGGTACGGTTCTAACTGTTATCGTTCAATCTTCCAGTGCTGCGATGGCTATTACTATTACAATGGCTTATAAAGGTTGGATTGATTTCCCAACTGCCGCTGCAATTGTGTTAGGTGAAAATATTGGTACTACTATAACTGCCTATTTGGCGTCTATTGGAACATCTGTTAATGCCAGACGAGCTGCAAGAGCTCATTTCCTCTTCAATGTATTTGGTGTTGTTTGGATGACAATTAGTTTCAAGTTTTTCCTAAACCTGGTACTGAAAATAGCACCATGGGATCCAACTATAGCGACAAATCTCCCCCTAAACTTATCCCTTTTCCATACATTATTCAATGTAATTAATACATTCATCTGCATCTGGTTGATTAAGTACTTCGCTATCCTTGTGAATAAGATGGTTAAACCCGGGAAGGCAGATGAAAAAGAGGTTGCTTATACCTTGCAATACCTGAACACAGGTCTTATGGACACTGCTGCTTTGAATATTGAGACAGCAAGACTTGAGATCAACAAGATGGCAGAGGTGTGCGAAAAAGCCTTCTATGATGCTATTGATCTGTTCTTCCATCCAACCAAGAAAATGGGTGATGTAGTAGAGAGTATTCGTCGGGCTGAAGAACTCACTGACGTGATGAATGAGGAGATTTGTTCCTATCTCATAGAGTGTTCAAAGCATACAGTTACAGATAAAGAATCGACCAATATCAGTGCGATGATTAGGATAACCGGTGAACTTGAAAGTATTGCCGATAGTACTTTCCGCTTATTGATGCTCTTCCAGAAGAAGTATGATCGCAAATTGGATCTTCATCCTGATGCAGCGAAAGAGATTCAAGAGTTTTCCAATATTATTAAACGCTTTATCGATTTCTATAAATCTCATCTTATCGAGCACATATCTCAATCAGATTTCAAACTTGCAAATGAGCTTGAAATCAAGGTTGATCACTCTCGTGATACACTTAAAAAGGCTGCTCGTGGGCGTCTTAATGACGGTGCAGATGTTTATTCTGAAATTCTCTATATTGATATCTTGAAACATCTTGAACATATCGGTGATTATGCTCTCAATATCTCTGAGGCACTTCACATCTATAACTAATAAAACGATTATTAATCACATATATGCGGACTCCAATAACTGGATACCCACATTTTTCTTTTCATGCTAAAGTGGTAACCTAAAAGAGTTAACAAATAGCACTACCCTTTCAACTAAAAAAGTATTTGCCAAAAAGCTAGGGTTAAATAATCTATGTAAGTGAATACTTACTCACAAGAGTTAATGTAAGTTAAACTTGATAATAATAAAATAGATATATGGAGGATGAGATGAAAAGAGATGTCATCAAAATCGACGAAGCAAAATGCACCGGTTGTGGTGTTTGTATTCCCGGTTGCCCAGAGGGTGCCTTACAGATGATTGACAACAAGGCGCGCCTAGTTAGTGACCTGTTCTGTGATGGACTTGGTGCTTGTATTGGTGATTGCCCTGAAGGTGCGATTACAATAGAAAGTCGTGAAGCTGAGGCTTATGATGAGAGGCGTGTTATGCTTGAAAACATCGTTCCTAAGGGAATGAATACTATTATCGCACATCTTAATCGCCTAAAAGATCACGGTCAGGATGAGTTCTACAAACAGGCAATGGAAGTGCTTGAAGAGAAGGGAATGTCTGTTGAACTTCCTAAAGAGAAGCATCATGCAGAAGGTGAAGCCTGTGGTTGTAAAGGTACTCAGATTCAACAGCTAGCACCTGGTAAAGCTGATGTTGAAACTGAAACTGATATGAGCTCTCAATTAGCTCAATGGCCTGTCCAAATGGCTCTTATAAATCCTGCTGCTCCATATTTTGATAATGCAGACTTGCTCATTGCAGCTGACTGTGCTCCATTTGCCTATGGCAATTTCCATCAGCGTTTCATTAAAGGAAAGATTGTTCTCATGTTCTGTCCAAAATTGGACCAGACTTTGGATATGTATATCGAAAAACTTGCTCAGATTTTTATTCAACATGAGATTAAATCTGTTAGTCTCGTTAGAATGGAAGTTCCATGTTGTGGCGGAATGGAAGCTATCTTAGTGAAGGCTCTTGAAAAGGCTAACAAAGTCAAGATGGTTAAGGTAGATGTTATTAATATAGATGGCTCAATAAGATAAAGAATAGTTTAGAAAACTTAGGCACGGGATAGTTAATGTCCCGTGCCTTTCTTTATATATAGGGAAGATGAGATACAAATTATTCTTTCCAAAGGTGTTTGTGCAAGCGTCCACGAAATAGTTGAAAAGAAAGGGGCTGGGCATCAGTCCCGTTGTTCTGGTTTTCGAGAAGTGGACATACAGGGACAACACAGACTTTCACAACCGGTCACGGCTGTAGTGTTCTGGGAAGTACTGCTTTAGCTGTACCTCTCTATGGGCTGGGGAATTCCAACCTTCGCTAAAGCTACGGCTCGATAAAACGGCAGGACAGGTCCGCAAGGTAAACTACGCAAGCCTGCGGTTTGAA
>JAVCCX010000142.1 GCA_030765245.1 Candidatus Zophobacter franzmannii
CAAGGTTTTGATAATTTTCTATATATTCATTATCCCATCATGAATCACGAAGTTAGCAACTCAACATAAAACAGTGGTTTAGCGAAAGTACTTGATTAAATTACAAGAAGTAATATATTTGCATATAGCCTAGTGTTTAGGTAAAAGGATATACGATGAGTAATGAAAATAGCGAAAGTGTTGGAATTGTTCTATCAATAAATAACGATATAGCCGAAGTAGAAGTGATTGCCGGCGGAGGATGTTCAACATGCTCAATGAGTCTGGTATGTGGTTCTACTAAGAAAAAGATTAAATATTCAGCAAGAGCCCCTTTCAAAGTAAAGGTACATGATAAAGTGTCATTAACTTTAGTAGAAGGAAGCAAGGTCCTATCTGCCCTTATTATCTTCCTAATCCCTGTATTATTCCTAATCTTTGGATATATTATTGGTACGAAATTTGGACTCAATGAAGGTTTTTCTGTATTAGTCTCCTTAGGCTTCTTTGGTATTAGCCTTATACCGGTTAAAATTCTCGACAATGTGTACGGGAAAAAGATAAACTATGAAATTACCAAAATCTTACCAAATGATACGGTTATAGAACCTATCAGTTGCGAAAGGAATGAAGAGTGAAAATCCATCTTGAAGAGTTAGTTTTTTACGGTTTCCATGGTGTTTATGATGAAGAGAGGAAGTTAGGGCAACGCTTTATCGTCAGTGTAACAATCAATACCGATTGTTCGCTTGATAGAAGAATTCATCACTTAGACGATACATTAGACTACACGAAAGTCTATAGTCTTGTAAAAGAGGTTATGGAAACTCATCAGTATCACCTGCTTGAGAACTGTGTGAATAAAATCCTTGATGAGATGTTTGAACGCTTCGAGTTGATTCAAACCGCTGAAGTTTCGATTAAGAAACCATCTGTTCCGATTCAGGGACCTCTTAAATATGTAGAAGTATCCATGGCGAGGAGTCGTTGAGGAAGATCTTCTTAGGGCTTGGTTCTAATCTTGGCAACAAAAAAGCTAATCTCGATAGAGCTATAACCACTATTAATCGGCATTACGACATCAAAGTGGTTGCAACGAGTTCAGTAATCGAAACTGAACCATGGGGAATGACTGAGCAACTTGAGTTTTTGAACATGGCAATCGAGATAGAAACTGAGTTAAACCCAAAGTCACTCTTGAATGAGATTATGAGGATTGAGGATGACCTGGGTAGAGTTAGGGATATAAAATGGGGACCAAGAATAATTGATATTGACATCCTCTTTTATGACACTCTAATTCTGAATGTTGATGAACTTAACATTCCCCACCCCTACCTTAGTGAGAGGGATTTTGTCTTGAAACCCTTGAATGAAATTGCCTCTGACTTTGTGCATCCCGTATCCGGTATGACAGTAAAAGAATTATTAAAAATAAATGAAATGGAGTTATCTAAATGAGTTCAGTAGCCTCAATCGTATTAGCTGCCGGTAAAGGCACCAGGATGAAATCAAACCGTCCTAAAGTTGTGTTCCCTTTAGCCGAGAAACCACTTATACAAAGAGTTGTAGAAACAGCCGTAAAGGCTAACTGTGATCTTATAAATGTTGTTGTTGGTTATCAGAAAGAGACTGTAATCGGTTCAATTCAAACTGATTGCGAACTTCTATTTTCAGAACAGGTAGAGCAAAACGGAACCGGTCATGCTGTGATTGTTGCCCGTGACGCTATGCCGGACTTCAAAGGTGAAATCTTCATCCTTTGTGGTGATGTTCCTCTTCTCAGACATGAAACTCTTACTGCAATGCTAAAAGACCATCGTGAAAACAAGGCTGCATGTACTGTATTAACTGCTTTTATGGATGATCCTGCTATGTATGGAAGAATTGTCAGAAATGCTAATGGGAATGTTGATAGAATAGTTGAGTTCAAAGATGCCAGCGATGATCAAAGAAAGATTAAAGAGATTAATACAGGTATCTATTGTTTCAACTCAGAAGACCTCTACTCATCACTCGATAAGATTGATAACAAGAATGTCCAAGGTGAATACTATTTAACCGATACGCTTGAAATACTCAATGGTGAGAACAAGATTGTTGGCTCATCAGTACTGAGTAACTTTGTTGAAGCTGCCGGTGTAAACTCACAAGAGCAGTTGGCAGAACTTGAGACTGCCTATCATGATAATATTAGAAAGGGCTTCTTAAATAGTGGTGTAATTATTGAAAATCCAATGAGTGTTATTATTGGTGACGAAGTTGAGATTGAGAAGGATGTGATTATCCAGGCTAACTCAATTATCAAAGGAAAGAGTAAGATAGAAAGTGGGGCTAAGATTGGTCCTAACTGCTATATAAAGGATGCTATCATAGAAGAAAATGCAATCCTTGAAGGCTATAATATTGTGAAAGATGCAACCATCAATGAACATGAAATTATGCCGTTTCGCTCTACTACAATAGAGGAATATGTTTAAATGAGTGATAATAACTATCTCTATTCACCCTGGAGATTGGATTATATCCTCTCTAAAAAAGAGAAGGGATGTATTTTCTGCCTTAAGCCTGATGTGAATGAGGATGAGAAGCAGTTTATAATATATCGTTCAGAACATTGCTTTGTGATAATGAACATTTATCCGTACAATAACGGACACCTTATGGTCGTTCCTTATCGTCATGTAAGTCATCTTTTTGATTTGAATGATGCTGAGAGAAATGACCTGTTCAGGGTTGTTAAGCTGACTGAGCAGATACTACATAAACACTATCAGCCCCAAGGAATTAACATTGGGATGAATCTGGGTAAAGCTGCCGGAGCAGGAATTGATGCACATATTCATGTACATTTAGTACCTCGCTGGGAGGGAGATAGTAATTTCATGTCTATCATAGGTGGGTATCGTGTTATACCGGAAGCCTTTGAGCGTGCATATCACCAGCTAAAAGAACAGTTTGACAGTTTGGAAGGGTAAAATATTTTGTCTTTTATAAAGAGTAAATGGTCTGTCATTATTGCTGTTATTGCAGGTTTAGCCATTATTGGTACAGCCATCTTTTTTTTGATTCCTAAAGAGAGTGTAAATCAGGAAACTGAAGAAGAAGATTTACTCCCACAAGTCCATGTTAGAGTCGTGAATGGCTGTGGTGTAAAAGGTGTTGCGAATCTATTTACAGATGCCTTGTATAAAACGAATGTATTCGTTTCCAGTACTGGCAATGCTAATAGTTTTAATTATAATAAAAGTGTGATAATTGTTAAACAGAGGGATACTAAAGACCTTGAGAGATTGATGGAAATGACCTCAATTAAGGACTTTACCTATGTTTATACTGATAAAGAAACAGTTCCTTTCCTGATAATAATCGGGAAGGACTATGAAAAGGTAATTAAAAGAATTACCAGTAAGGAGTAATCTAGCATATGAAAGATATTCAGAATTCAGATATTGAGAAAATCATTGGTTGGATGATTGAAAAAAAGGCTGATGATGTTAAATACTTCGATGTAAGAAATAAGACAGACTATACTGATTATATAATACTTGCGACCGGTGCAAACGAGCTTCATCTCAAAGCGATTGCCCTTAATGTTTTAGAAAAAGCTAAGAAAGAAGATATTCAGGTACTCGGTAAAGAAGGGATGAATAACGCAGGATGGATACTTATTGATATGGGTTACATCATTGCACACATCGCCCTTCCTGATACTCGTGAGCACTATAAATTTGACCAATTGTTTGATGAGATCCAGAAGAAACGAATCATAGAAGAAGGCGAAACTAACTTAGATTTAGATGCTGAGGTAAACGCAGTAATCAGTTTAGATTTAGACGCTGAGATAGACAATGATTAAAGATCTAATTATTAATGATCTCCACTCTATTGTAGGAGCTCTGAAATTAGAGAGCAATAATAAGTATACTGTAGAAGAGCCTAAAGATAAAGAACATGGTGATTTTTCAACAAATATCGCTATGGTTCTGGCAAAGCTTAATAAGACCGCTCCAAAAGTTTTAGCTGAAAAGATTGTAGCTAAACTTAAAAAGAATAAGCACTTTAGCAAAGTATCTATTGCCGGGCCGGGATTTATTAATATTAAGATCGCACAAGCTCTCTATCATGACATTCTCCTTGATATTTTTTACGCAGGAGATGAGTTTGGTAGCTCTGAGTATGGTAAAGGTAAGATGATCCTGCTTGAATTTGTTAGTGCAAATCCAACAGGTCCTTTGAATATCGTTAATGCCCGTGCTGCATCATTTGGAGACTCTTTGTGCCGAATAATGCGTAAGGTCGGTTTTTATGCAGAGCGTGAGTTTTATATAAATGATGCAGGTAACCAGGTTGATATCCTCACAGAATCAGTTGAGTTACGCTTGCGTCAGATTCGGGGTGAGAATATTGGCGAATTCCCATTCGAAGCTTATCATGGTGAATATGTTATGGACCTGGCGAAAGAGATTAACAGTACTGAAGGAACTCGTATTCTGATGATGCCTGAAAAGGATCGGATGGAGAAGTTAAAAGATTTCTCACTTCAATATATTCATAATCTTCAAATCAATAGTCTTGCAAAATTCGATGTTGAATTTGACAACTGGGTCTCAGAGAAGAACCTCAGAAAACAAGGTATGGTTGAAGAAGTTTTAAGCTACCTTGCGGAAGCACATTGTACTTATGAAAAAGATGATGCAATCTGGTTCAAATCAACCGAATATGGTGATGACAAGGATCGTGTTCTCCTCAAAGCTGATGGTACACCTACATATATTGTGCCGGATATTGCTTATCATTTAACAAAATATCAACGTGGTTTTGATGTAATGATCGATGTTTTAGGTCCTGATCACCACGGATACATACCAAGAATTCAAGCTGCGATTGAAGCCTTGAAATATGACGAAGATAAGTTACAATTCATTATTCTTCAACAGGTTAATCTATTTGAAGATGGTGAAAAAGTTAAGATGTCTAAACGACTCGGCAAACTTGTAACTATGGATGATCTTTTCAGAGCTATAGGTAAAGATGTTTCTCGCTTCTTCTTCCTCCAGCGTTCTACTAACTCACATCTCAATTTTGACCTTGAGTTAGCTACTAAAGAAGGAAATGAGAATCCTGTTTATTACTGTCAATATGCTCATGCTCGTATTCATAGCATTTTAAAAAATGGCAAGAAAGCTGGTCTCAAACCAAGGAAGTCAGACCTGAAGAGTTTAGAGTTACTTACTACAAAAGAAGAACTTGATCTCATCAAGAAGCTCTCTAGCTTCCCAGAGTTATTGATTGCTATTGCTGAAACTCGTGAAACACATCGTCTTCCAAATTATGTGATTGAATTGGCAGGGCTTTTTCATAAATACTATGGCAAATTCAAAGTCGTAGATGTTAAGAAAGAAGAGCTTACTAGAGCACGACTACATTTAGTTAAAATTGTTGCTCGTACTCTCAAGATTGCCTTAAATATAATGGGTGTTTCTGCTCCTGAAGAGATGAAACAGAAGAAAGCTCCGGGAGATAAGAAAAAAAGCGCACCAAAGAAACCTAAGGTGAAAGAAGTTTCAGAGACCGTAAAGGCTAAGAAAGAAGTGAAACCTGCTCCTAAGAAAGAGAAGAAACCTTCTGTGAAAAAGGCTTCTGAGAAAAAGGTTGTAAAGAAGGTTGCGAGTCCCAAGAAGAAAACAGCAGTTGAAAAAAAGAAGGTTAGCAAAACTGAGGCAGTGAAACCAAAAACTTCAGCAAAACCTAAGGCTACTACAACTGCGAAAAAGACTACAACCAAGAAAGTTGCAACTAAGAAAAGTGCAGTAAAGAAACCAGCAAAGAAAATTGCTAAGAGACAATAGGTTTTAAGATAGAATTTATCCTGTTAAATCACATTTAACAGGATTTTTTTGTAACAAATGAAAATAATTGGATTAGTAAGAGTGAAATATGAAAATTCTTATTGCCTCTGATACGCATGGGAACATTGAGTTCCTAAATAGCGTTATTAAAAGAGAAAGTGACTCAGATGCTCTGCTTCATCTTGGTGATAACTGGGAAGATGTAGATGCTATAAAGCAATCAATAAAAGGTTGGGAGTTATATCGGGTGCCCGGTAATTATCATCCGGGATTAGTGAATAGAACTCTTAATAGAATTGAGAAGTTTGAGATGAGTGGAAAGGTTTTTAAGTTAGTCCACGATTTACAACAGCTTGGGAATCAGAAATCTTGTGATTTCATCCTGTTCGGGCATACTCATGTTGCGTTCTGTGAAGAGATAAAAGGAATCATTTATCTTAACCCGGGGCATTTGAAACGAGAAACCGATAGAGGTCAAACAGCCGCTTATGGGGTTTTAACTCTTAAAGAAGATATTATGATATATGAAAATAAAAGATTCGATGGCAAACTAAATTACTCCCGTAGCTGGAAAAATAGTAAGTCATAAATTCAGGAGGATATGGATGAAGACAATAGACGAAATACATCGTTTAGTTTTAGAGAAGAGTGCAGTCTTAGAGCAGTTAACCCAAGAGATACACAAAGCAATTATCGGTCAGGAATATATGATAAAACGAATAATTGTTGGGCTTTTGGCAAATGGCCACATCTTACTTGAGGGTGTCCCGGGATTAGCAAAAACTCTGACAATTCAAACATTGGCTAATTCAATCCACGGTACTTTTAAGCGGGTCCAGTTTACGCCTGACCTTTTACCCGCAGATGTGACAGGTACATTGATATATAATCAGAAAACTGCTGAGTTTACTCCGAAGAAAGGACCTATCTTTGCAAACTTTATCCTTGCTGATGAAATTAATCGCGCACCTGCAAAGGTTCAGTCAGCTCTTCTAGAAGCAATGCAAGAAAGACAAGTCACAATTGGTGACACTACTTACCCACTTCCGAAACCTTTCCTGGTAATGGCTACGCAGAATCCACTTGAGCAAGAGGGTACTTACCCACTTCCAGAAGCTCAGGTTGATAGATTCATGCTTAAACTTATTGTAGAATATCCAAATAGAGAAGAAGAGAAGAAGATAATGAATCTCATGGTTCCGGATGAAGAAGTTAAAATTTCACCAATTGTTACTCCAGAACAAATTATTGATATGAGAGAGACTATTAAAGAGATTCATATGGAAGAAAAGCTTAAGGACTATATCCTCGACCTTGTCTTCGCTACCCGTGAACCCGGGAAATACAGAAACTTAAAAGAATTTGAGAATATGATAGAGTGTGGAGCTTCTCCTCGTGCTACTATAGCTTTAGCCCGTGCTGCGAAGGCGCATGCTTTTGTCGAACATCGTGGCTATGTCCTTCCGGATGATATCAAAGCTATTGGTAAAGATGTCTTGAGACATAGAATTATCCTTACTTATGAAGCAGAAGCTGAGCAGATAACTCAGGATTATATCATTAATCGTATCTTTGATGAAATTGAGATTG
>JAVCCX010000227.1 GCA_030765245.1 Candidatus Zophobacter franzmannii
CTGATTCACCACCAGAATAAAGTGCTGTGATTGAGTAGTGCCAACCATTAGAAGACGGTGTATCAGTATATGACAACCCTGGAGGGGATGCTATATGAGTGCCATCCCTATACACCTTATAATACAATAGACCGGCAGGATTTAACGGTGCGGTCCATGTGAATGTAATACTAACCTCATCCCAGTCGTAGTCTAAGTTTCTGATAGGATTATAGACTTGTCTTTCTGATAGCGAATAGATTGATGATATTGTTAGTGTAGATAGAATTAATAATAGTAAAACCCTCATTCGTAAGCATCTCATTATGCCTCCAAGGAGATTACTTTTGTAATATCATGGTGAACCTGAACATAGATTTCTTGACCTATTAAGGTTATTGGGATATGTACTTAGTATGTCAACCTATTTATTTTTACAGAAGATCAAGTTTCCTGTTGCACGGCTCCCTCTATGCCCCCATTCAATAATTATTTTACAACAACGCTTAAGTTATACACAAATTGTGACTAACTTACTGCTTTGAGTAAGTGTATAGTATGTGTCGAGTAAGTGTTAAGCAAGTGTTGAATGGGAGCAAATTGGGGGAAGTTTTGAGGAGCTCAAGGATTCGGGTTAATAAAAATGCAGGCTTCGTTTGTGATAAAACCTGCATTACCTTTATTCGACAGAGGGAAAGAATCGCTGCACAATATCAGGGAAATTACTTAATAAGAATCATCTTACGAGTTTTTGTATATGTCCCAGCCTTAAGCTTATAAAAATAGACTCCGCTTGAGACACTTAATCCATTGTAGTCTTCACCATGCCAGATTACACTTTGAGTTCCCGAATTGATGTAGTCATTTATGAGCTTTTTAACAAGCTGACCACGGAGATTGTAAACTTCAAGTGTCACATCCGATCCTGTCATCAAACTAAATCTAATAGTTGTATCAGGATTAAAGGGATTAGGGTAGTTCTGCTCAAGAGTGAAACCAACAGATGGAGTTACATCATCTTGATTTGGGACATTATTCAGACAATAAATCATAAGAGTATCAGAAGTGCTTGAGCTTTCAGGAATTGCAGAAGCTTCTGCAGTGACAATTACTTCATAGATTCCACTGATATCATCAGCGAAGTATAGCTTGTTATCGATGATTTCAACGATATTATCATTAGGAGGGTCAACTGAAAGGGAGAAGTACTGTGAATCCTCAACAGGATTCTGGAACACACTTTCTAAATCTATCAGACCAGAATATTCACTGATAGTATAATCGCCATCTGAGCTTTTAAATAGGTCAGGGAGTGGTGACTGAAGATAGTTAGAGACCCAAACAAAGCTTTCGGCAATATGCAGAATTACTGGAATCTCAAAACCATTATAGCCTGGATCAGTTGAGTTTAGCATAATACTTGTCTCATATTCGCCTTCAGATAGCCCTGCAGTTGAAAGATTGATTAGATAGTTATGTGTCTCACCTGCATCAATAGTTACATTATTGGTATCCACAATCTCTAACCAAGTCGCATCTCCTGGTAATGTCAGTCTAGTCTTAACCTGATTGCCGATAGCTGTTAACGGAAGTTCAAGGGTCAATTCTGAATTTGTATGTAAGAACTGTTCAATTCTTGTAATTCCCGGGAATAGTTCTCCCGTCTGTTCAACTTCGCCTGTAATTAGTAAGGCTAAACCATTATAAAGTTGAGTAGCTCCTTCTGGATACTCATTGTTATAAGCATACTCAAAACCTGTGAGTGAATTATTGCCCTCAAAACCGGTAGTGAAGTAAGAGCCATGTATGTACTCTTGCCAGTCATTTACCGGATTTACTGTGTGATAGAGGTAAAGCACATCACCATTTTCAAAGAGTTGAACTTGGAACTTCTCAGGAGTGTTATCAAATCGAGAGATTGCATCCCACTGGACAATGAATCTATCGTTGGGTTCATCATAATAAGTGAATACACCACCGCCTGTTGTGAATAAATCATCCCAGAATGGAGCAAGCATATTCTGAGGACCAAGAGGTCCCGGGAACCGCCAGTTTCTATAGGTTGGCTGTTCAGTAAACCCAAGGCTTACCCAACCATTAGTGCAGATCGAGATAAAGTTGAAAGTGCTGTCATACCATGAGAATTCAAATGGCAAGTCAAAAAGATTAACCTCATCGTCTTCAATCTCAGTATCCGTAAGCCCAGTATCTATCCCGACACCTGACAAAGCTGGATTTAACTCTAACCAATCGGTATTCATACTTTCAGGAAATTCGATTCTATCAGAGCTGATAACTTTATATTGAAAACTCGTATCATACAGAGGTTGCTGGTTAGGATACTCAATGCTGAACTCTAGGTACTCGGTCCAGGTTGTAGTTATAAAAGCCATCCCACCATCCGTCACGAACTCAGCACATATTTCTATTGGTATGAAGTGGCTAATATTTGGATTTAAATCCCTACTACAGATAAAGTCAAAGTCTAAAATAAACTCTCTATCATTAACAGCCTGATAGGTTAGACCATTAAGATTACTACCACCTGATAAATGAGGTAACAGAATGCCGGACTCATCCGTGTTGGAGATATTTACTGATAATCTGGTGATACTATCCCAAATTGCCTTGTCACTACCACTATTAGCAAAATGTGGTGTCATTACTATTTCCGGATAGCTTCTAAGCAATTCGAAACGGTAAACAGGGAACTGTGCTCCATCTGTGGAGAGCTCCAAATAAATTGGGTTAGACATAATATCTCTACTCATCGCTGGAATAGATAAAGGGGAATCGAGCGTTGCTAAACCATTGCTATTCAATGACAGAACCCTATTGTAGCCCTGAATCACTTCTGTATCCGACTCAAGTTGGACTGCAATTTGGTACTGACCCTCAAGAATTCCACTTGTTTGTAGAGCAAAATCGAAGGTGCAAGCAAGATTTGGAAGGATAGAATGTAACTCATGGTTATCAGCAGTAAGACTTCGGTATGCAACCATTATACTCTGGGACGAATTTACTAAGTAATTCTGGTCGATTGGTTTGAATCCCTTTGCTGTAATTAGAAGTTTAACCTCACCCTCTACCCCATTTGTAGAAAGAGAAAGTTGGCTATTCGTATCATAACCGGAATCGATTACACCGGCATTTGCATTCCAAAGCGAATAGAAGTATTCAGCTCCATCTAACCCTACCAAATCTACGCTCCAATTACCGGTACCATTGAAATCTGATGATTCGGCAGTGAATTGTTCAGGAGTCCCTTTTAAGACCTTTGTTGCAGGATCCCCCATAAGACTAAATATCTGAAAGTTGTATTCAAGAATAGACGGTTGAGCAGTGGCATAGACTGTAAATAGTTGGTTCTTTGCATACATTAAAGCCTGCCCAATTGTATCCACATCGTACTCAAATAGAGCTTCGTAAATGGATGCATCCACAAGATTATTAGGGGCAGTATGAGTATCCGCAGTTGAACAGCCAATGGAGGCAACTGCACCAGCAGGCAACTGCGGAGACCCGGCTCGCAGAAATGCTTCTGTACGAGCTAAACCATGGCCAAAACTACCGGTATCACATGTTATAGTTGTGACAATCGGTAAACGAGGTCCATTAATAAGATCAAAAGCTTCATAGGCATCCCAATCGCTCATGCCTAAGAAACCACGATAGTTAAAATAGGAAGCACCTTGATTCAAAGCTGCTGTAAGTGACGCAACACTGGGGTTTGTACCAATCAATTCAGTAAAAGTGAAATTAGGATTGTAATCTAACATCAGATCCTTGATGTAATTGTTCGTCGTTAATGTAGAGATACCTGATTCATCAATATCGCTCTCGAGAATAACATGATTCTGCCAATTCAAAGGAACATTCTCCATGCTTTCATAGCCGATAATCTTGTTGATAATTGTGATTAACTCATTATCAGTACTGAAAGAGATACGACCAATCGCTGCATCTTCAACGATATCATCACCTACCAGTAAAGTATATGGATGATCACCCTCAGCAGAACCTGTTGAGTATTCATACCAATAGGTTGGCAGCGAGTATAATCCATCCACATCACCGAATAAAACAATAAATGATGGAAGACCTGTTGTAGCTGAGTCTGAAAGTATCTGCTCTTTTATCCAGCCGTTGGTTTTGCTTTCAGTTGAAACCGGTATTGAGTGAACCTGATAACCATTACGAACTCGCCAACCAATAAGTGGCTGAATTGTAGTTTCGATTTCGCTTGGAAATATAAAGTAGATAAGATCGTCACATGAATTCCTAGTGGGATTATAGTTTGAGACATTCTCTTGATAGATAGTATCGAAGGATTTGGATATCGGATTATCACTACTCTTCTCATTTAGCCCTGATTGCATAATATCTGTAGTAATATCGACTGTTAAGCCTTTTATGGTAGCTGTATTGAACTCTTCATGATTAATCGTAACAGATACAACTCTTAGATCTCTATACAAAGCCGGAGTACTAATTTGAACACATAAAGGTACATCTGGATCAGTGATATGATTTCCATCACTTGAGTTTACACTGTAAGTTGTGACAAGTTTTCCATTATCCGGTATCTGAACTAAATGATTTGTTACTTTCTGTGAGTCTGTGCTAATAATTTTAGTTACTGATATCTGAACATGGTTCTCAGATGGATTAGTTATTAATACCTTATTAGCATGGGCTAAATTTGCAACCAACATCAAAACAAACAAACATACATATCTTATTTTCATATATACTCCCTAAATAACACTCACAATTTAAGAATGCCAATTCCATTCCAAATACTCAGCCAATTATACTTTTTACTCATCAAAATGAAGTGTATACTCATTTTAGTGCATCTGTGAACTATGGATACATCGATCTAGCGAACTCTATTTCCCAATACAGATTGAACTTTGGAATACCTAAAACCATATTTATGTTGACTTTATCCCATAACTTCCTCAAAATATCAATGAAGGAAAGCATGGGGAAAATCTTAAAAGTAAACATCTCAGTTAAGAACTGTGAACAGATGTCACTATTCTATCAATCAGTTTTCGGTGTCAAATTCAAAAAGAGTCTCTTTGGTGACTTCACAATGTTTACAGGGGAATTAGGCGATATTCAACTTACTTTGGTTCCAAATGAAATATCAGGGGTATCTGCTCCAGTTAATAACATCCAACTAGGAATCAATGTTATCGACCTTGAATCCATGCTTAGGTCTGTTACCAAATACGGAGGAGAGATTAAAGACCCAATCCAGGATAATGGGAATTGTAGGGTTGCCGGGATTATCGACCCGTATGGCAATACGATTGAAGTGATTGAAGTAGTTTCCTAGATACTTATTGATGTAAAAATCTCATTCTTGACCTTCTAATCTCTTCAATAATCCTAACTAGACTCTTACTCCTTCCTTACACAATTCCTTACCCAGACTCTACCCAAATGGGTAAGAAACGGGAAAGAAATCAGTATGTGATTGGTAAGTGTTGAGTCTTAATTATTGAAGTGCAATATGGAATACATATTACAAATCTCAACATTCATCTTGACATTGTAAACATACAAATCCTTATCAATTAAAATCTTTTCAAAGGAACAATATGAAGAAGACTGTAGTTTGTTTCGTTATCTTACTCATATTCGGACATCTTCTTGGTATCGAAGTTACAGAACCAAAGGAAACTAATATGGATAGATTAGAATGGTTTAAAGATGCAAAGCTTGGCATATTCATTCATTGGGGTATATATTCTGTGAACGGGATTGATGAGTCCTGGTCATTTTACAATAATTACATACCCTACGAAGATTACATGAGTCAGCTTAGTAGATTTACTGCAAAGAAGTATAAACCGCACAAGTGGGCAAAGTTGATTAAGAACACAGGTGCTCAATATGCTGTACTGACAGCCAAGCACCACGATGGTGTTGCCTTATGGGATACAAAGCTGAGTAACCTCAATGTTATCGAGAAAACGCCTGCACAACGAGATTTGGTCGGTCCATTCTGTGAAGCCCTGCGCGATCAAGATATCAAAGTAGGACTATATTACTCTCTTATTGATTGGTCTGATGATCGATATCCTAATTTTAAGATCTCAGAGAAACGCTATGAAGACGAACCGGAGAGATGGGACGAATTTGTGAAGTTCTATCAAGGGCAGATAGAAGAGTTATCTACTCAGTACAATCCCGACCTCTATTGGTTTGATGGTGATTGGGAACGGACAGCAGAACAATGGCAAGCAAAAGAACTCAAAGAGAAACTCCTGCAATGGAACCCTAATGTAATTGTAAATTCCCGCTTACAAGGCTATGGTGACTATGCAACCCCTGAGCAGGGAGTACCAATCTCAAAGCCTGAGAGTGAAGCATGGGAACTCTGTCTGACTATGAACGATTCCTGGGGCTATCAGCCTTTTGATACAAACTACAAGACACCATATCAGATAATTCGAATCTTCATTGATTGCATCTCCAAAGGTGGGAATCTCCTCCTTGATATTGGACCTAAAGCGGACGGAACCATCCCTGATGAGCAGGTTGCCATCTTAAAAGAGCTGGCACGCTGGAACAAGAAACATCATGAAGCGGTGTTTGAGAGTATTGAAGGCATCAGCACAAAATATACTGATTATCCCACGACTCTTTCTAAGGATAGAAAAACTCTTTATCTCTTTTACCCTCATTTAACACTTTTAGATCCTATTAGGATTAAAGGATTAGTCAATTCTATAGAGAACTGCTCCACTGTTGGTCCAAAGGGCAGTCTTCCTTGTTACAAATTAGGTAACAACCTATTTATTAATAGTATCAGCAGCAAATTAGACCCACAAGTTACAGTTATAAAAATCCAACTGGATTCTGAAATTGAGTTATCAGATGATTTTAACTACAGCTACAACTGCCTTTCAAGAGATAAAGCTCAAAATCCTCCGGGTTCTGCGACTATGATAGGTGATTACATAGATATCATTAGCTCAGAGGAGAAGGATGATTCAATGTTCAAGGTTATCGAAGTGCTTGTAAATAGAGATTTTGATTATCCTAGTTCCAGTTCTCCACCAGAGTTTACAGTTAAGAGATGGTTGTTTAAACATCAGGAAGCATTTACAAATCCTCAACCGGGACTCCCGGAAGGTTATTTCAATGGAAGAACATCCCTTTCAGAAAACAGGGACATCCTATATCTTTATCTTCAAGCAAGACCAAATGGTCCTCTTGTTCTAAAAGGGATTAAAAACAAGATAAACAGAATCCGAGTTGTCGGTACCGGAGTTAAGCTCTCCTGGAAGGTCTTCAATAAACTCTATTGGAGCGATGTACCTGGAATAGTTTACATCAATCTACCTCTAAGGGCAAGCGATTCGTCTTGCACAGTCATCGCTGTGCAACTCGATGGTGAGATTGAGTTGCAGGAGTAGGGAGCTAATCTCTTTACTCAGTGAAATTGTTATTGACAACGAAATCCAATCGAATATTGATTTAAATTCGATATGAATAAACATTGAGGAGTGAATTATGAAGTTCAAAGTAGATCAAGATATATGTATTGCTTGTGGTGCATGTGAAGCAATTTGCCCGGAAGTTTTTAAGTTAGAAGAGAAATCCCAAGTAATCTTAAACCCAGTTCCTGAAAATCTTCAAGAATCTGCTCTGGAGGCAGAAGCAAACTGTCCTGTTCAAGCAATCTCTCATGAGTAGTCAAGGAAGTCATTGAAAATGATAAGACATACAGCATTCAGTAGACTAATTGCCATAATACTTGTATTGCCCTCAGCCACTGTCCTTTTCTCACAAGAGAGTGAGGAGGATTGGATACCAAGAGATACATTAGACCATTCAATGCCTGGATACTGAAGGGAGACATCGATCTTCATTCAAACAGTAGGATTTCTATTGGCAAGACAATGCCTATGTCGGATACTTATATAATAGATATGGATGTTTTTAGTGTACCCTGGATAGATAGTGATCAGTATAATAACCGAAGGACCATGGTTCGAACTGCAACCAGGAGGTGGGATTAGATTCTATTTTTCTCACATTGCATTAGATCTTGGTTATGAAAAGAGTTTCAAAGTAGATAGAGCCAAATGCATTCATTGTGGACTATGCAGTGCGGATTGCCCGACCCTGATTATTGATGGTAAGACAGAGTTCCCAACAATAAAAGAGGGCAAAGAGGATAACTGTTTGAAGTGCCAGCACTGTCTCGCAATTTGTCCAACAGGTGCAATCTCTATTTGGGACAAAGAACCAGGGAATAGTCTTGCAGTTAGTGATTCAATCCCAAAACCTTTAGAGATGGAACGCCTGATTAAGACCCGTAGGTCTATCCGCAAATTCAAGAAAGAAGAGATAGATAAAGAACTCATTCATGAACTACTGACAACTGCATCTTATGCACCCACCGCTAAAAATGATAGTGTTATAGTATCGTAACTGTCCTCAGTTGCGGAGATTCCCAACAACTCAGGAGAGTTGTTCTACGTAAGAAGCTTGCCCCGAAACGATCGTAGTGAGTACGATGCAAAGCGTACCAGCACCTTTTCCTTTGCCTTAAGTGACCAGCAGGTAGAGTAGAAGGAAGATTGAAGATATTCTTGACAAATATCCTGTACATGAGCTAAAGAGTACCCTCTTGAGTAGATACAAGGTAGAAATACCAGTGATGGGCTGGGGGAGTAAAAAGTTAATTAGAATATCAATCCAGATATACAACACAAGGGCAGAAGTTGACTATTTCCTTGGTGTGCTGAGAGAGTTGTTTTAGGTAAGACGACTATAACATCTTTTAAACATCCTCAATATTGCTGTAAATCTTCTCAAGTTGTTTCTTGGTCATTAGCCCATTTATAATCTTAGCAATTATAACAATACCAACGATATCGACAACTAATCTGGTAAGAGCAAAGCTTGCCCCTAAGGATTCTATTTCAAACATAAACATTGGGATCTTTGTAGTGGACCAGGCACCTATAAAGATGAGGATATTGGAGAAGTTTGCTCCCTTCTTCATCAAAACTGCCGCAATTGGGAAAGCACCATAGAGTGGGCCTGCGGCGGCAGAACCGAGAACAAAAGATATAACTACTCCCAATATCCCAGAGTGTTCTCCCAGGTACTTAATCATTGTTTCTTTAGGTACCCACACATCCAGAAGTCCTAAGAGGATAAATATCGGTGGGATTATCATTGCCATTTCGAGGAGTGAACCGGTAGTTATCTCAACTGCCTTTTTACCAAGTTCATTGTTTACAAAATATAGGACAGCGATTGCAAGCATCGCAATGAAAGGGAAAAGGTATTTCTTTAAAACCATACATGCCCCGCAATCTTGCCAATAAAGTAGGCAGCAACAAAGGCCAGGATGAAAGCTGACACATTGCGTAGGATAGTCACTTTCTTCCCAAAGTAGGTTACTTCTACAGGGATTGTCATAACACCGACCATCATAAGAGTCGAGACAAATACCCCTATCTGAGAGTAACCAGCCCCATCCTCAAGTAGCTCTTTGGCAGTCGGAAAAGCTATAAAACCGGGAATAATTGTGATAGAGCCGATAATACTTGAAATTATCATCCCAATTACACCGGACTCTGCCCCGATTAATCCTGAAATCACATTCTCATCGAAAACTGCCAGCATGATGCCCACAAGACAAATGACACCAAGAAACTTGGTGAAGATGCTGTTAAATGACTTCCACGCCTTCATTAGAGCAATCGTGGTCTTCTTTCTACTCTTGTAAAAAGATAGTGCCAGAAGAGCAAAAGCAACGTAATACACTACAAATACCTTCTGTATCTTTTTCTATTGAGATTATCTGGGGTGAGGTTTTTCATTCTACTCCATTTCAACATTTTGTTCTCAATAGGAATATAGATATTATCCAGTCAAGATGTTTACGTAACGCAACTATCTCAGTTACGGAGAAAAGAATTCCCAACAACTCAGGAGAGTTGTTTTACGTAACGTGACTGTCCCCCGTTGGAGGGACAGTCTAGCTGGCACCATAGCGAGCGTAGTGAGTTCGGGGCATAGCGAACATGACATCCATCGGGACAACAACGGTGGAGAAAAGATCCTACCTTAACATGAATTCTTTTTTCTGTAGATAGTCATACCGCAGGTTCTTTCCTGGTTGAAACTTTAAAGCAATGATAGATTCATGACCTTCTTTCAGAGAAGCGTAATCTGCAAAATCAAGAGTCTTTATCACAGCAGCGAAGACTCTGATCGCACCCGAATGATCAGCCAATACTATTCGATTACCGAGATTCTTTTTTAGTAACTCAACAAAGCTAAAGGCAATACGCCAGTCTGATTCCAAAAGGGTTTCTCCTTCAGGGAAATGGAAGAATCTGTTCTTAAAATACTTCTTTACCTTTGATTTGAGTTCCTCGTCTGTTCCACCCCACTCATCTTTGTATATCTCGATTGTTTTAGCGAAAATATCCTTCTTGTATTTATGGGTTAGCGCTCCGTATTTTTGAGAGTTTAGTCCATACATAGGATTAAAGGAGATGTTTGTATATCCTCCTTCCTGGAGGAAGTATCTGGCAGTTTGCTCAGTGTTTTCAGATTCGCTTCCAAAGATATGCACCGGCCTATCTTTACCCCAGGACCAGAGAGAATAGTTTTCCTTCTCCAGGCAATCAACAGCTACCTTGAAATCTTTCCCTAATTCTCTGGCTGTATTTATTCCATCTTCATGCAGGTAATTGCCTACTGAACCTGGAATACGCCGATTATTCTCCCAACTATCCCAATATCCTGATCCGACAAAGACCGGGTTTGAACCACCTGATTCATTATGAGATCTACCATGTCTAACGAGGATAACCTGAGTTTGATTAATAGGGACATAAGCCTGTGGAAAGAGCGGTATAGCCTTACCATTTGGTAGCCAGATAATACCCTCTTGCATTGACAATCCACTTCCATCATCAAGTGACCGTCCCGCTTTTCTACGCACTCCCTGCTCATCCGTAGCCATATCATCTGCCAGAACAAGTTTTGTTCTGTATCTTGTCATGTTTGAACCAAAATGAGGTATGTTCTGAGGACAGAGTTCACTATTGAATCTTCTTAAATTGAAAACTTGCATCATCAAGCGCTTGAAACTATCATTCTTTATCAGTCCATTCCAGGCTAAAAAGAAGAGATGAGGGTTCCCACCCGAGAAGTAATTATTTATAAACTCATACTTTCTTTTAATATAAGCATTAGGATTGAAGTTTTTATCCATTGAGAGAATGAAGAAATAGATCCGCTTTCCCAGATACTTAAGATTGTTGATTAACTCAGGTGTTACACTCGCATCAGTTAACTCGGTTTTACCATCATAAATCATATTCAAGAATCTGATATCATTCGTGATCGATTTAACCGTATAGCAGTTATGAAACTCTCTATGTTCTCTGTGGGCAATGCCACTGTTCTCTTTTTTATCAGAATCTGTATTCAGTTTTGGTTCTTTCATTACTTCCTCCATTATCATAGTCAAAGTATAGTTTAATCGAAAGTAATTAAGGCAACATATATTTCTCCAAGTATATAAAAATAGTGGAATCTGAAACCAATTTAGCTTGCACCAAAGCGAACGAAGTGAGTTCGGGGCAAAGTGCATACTACTGTTTCAGCTTCGCAGGTTTTCATGCTAATGCTAAAGGTAACCCGAGAAGGGCTGTACATCTTAATCCCACCCCCTACTATATGCGTACCAATCTGGAGGGGTAGCAACGCAGTTGATAAGATAGTTGGCA
>JAVCCX010000196.1 GCA_030765245.1 Candidatus Zophobacter franzmannii
AAGTTTACTCTTTAAATGAGTTAAAAAAACTTTAGTCATCATAATTTGGTTTCTTCAAGAATGGGAGAATCAGCGATAACATCTCCTGGATATTAACAGGATTAACAGAAGGTATCGGGAGAACATCCTTAAAATACTTACCATAGCGTTTAGTGTTAATTCTGTTATCTAAAATTAGAATTACTCCACGGTCCTTTTTAGAACGGATAAGACGACCAAATCCTTGTCGCAATTTTAGTAGGGCATTTGGCACCATGAAGTGCATAAATGAATCTTTACCTTCCTTCTCAAGCATCTCAATGAATGCCTCTACAATTGGCTCTGATGGCACCTGGAATGGTAATTTATTCATGATAAGAAGTTCTAATGATTTACCCGGCACATCCACACCTTCCCAGAATGAGTTAGTGCCCAATAACACAGCATTCCCCTGTCTTCTGAATTCATTCAATAGGACAGTTCTATTGCCACCCTTACCTTGAGCCAGGAGTGTTATTCCCTGTTGGGCAAAGTTTTCCGCCAATGCTTCATACATGTTGTTGAGGTCTGCAAAGGAAGTGTATAGAGCAAGAGTACCAACTTTAGCATTCAAGAGAACATCTTCAAGCAGCTTTAAACTCTGATTGAAGAATAGTTTATCTTTCGGATCCGGAAGAAATCCGGCTGTTACTAATCTCGCCTGTTTAGTGTAATCAAATGGAGAATCAACAACAATCTCTCGGACCTTTTCTTCAGGTAAAAGATTGATTCCCATTCTACTTCTGAAATACTTAAAGCTATCTCTAAGTGCTAAAGTAGCAGATGTGAAGACAATTGTATCAACCTTGTTATAGAGTATCTCATTGAAAATAGTGCTGACATCAAGAGGAGCGTAATTAATAGATGCTTGAAAAGTTAAGTTCTCAACCCCATATTTAGATTCAAACCAAAGGGCATGGTTTTCCAAACCCTTGGACAGAAGTAAATCTAACTTCGTTCTGGTTTCAGAGATCCGCTTATCCATCCCTTCAACTTGAGATATATGGTCTTCAAGATTTGGGAATATCTTAGTACTCATTGTTGATAGAGTCTGATGCAGAGAGCTTAACTTAACACAAACTTCGCTCCAGAACTTATTTATCTCGGTAAGATTCGTAGTTACATTCTCTAACTCTTTCTCAGTCTTGATGCGAAACTTATTCCAGCTTCCCTTAGTGTTAACCTTTTCTGCAACACTCTCGAAAAACTCAGAGATAAAATCAATTCTTATCCGCAATTCAACAGTGAGTTTAGTGATTGCTTTGCCTAAAACTTCTTTATATGATTTGTCGATTAAGCTATTCTCTACATCTTTCAGAAGACTCGGTAGAATACCACCCTCGACCTTCTTTGACTTGTAATACAGACCATTACTTAGATTGTTAAAATCTGCAAAACTAAGCTGAAAACCCATGTGCTTGGATGCAATATCCGGAAGATTGTGAGCCTCGTCACAAATTAGGCAGTCATACTCTCCAAGAGTACTGTTCTCATTCATCAAATCTGATAGCATAAGGGAGTGATTGATAATGATAAGGTTCGCTTCTTTCAGCTTCTCTCTTACCTGCATATAATGGCAATTCTTAAAGTGTGAACAGCGTTTTCCTGTGCATATATACCTATCGGCAAGAAGCTTCTTCCACAGACTACCAAACCTGTTCTTATCGAATGAGCTATTCTCTGAGACATCACCGGTTGTAGTAAACTCTTTCCAGATTATCAGATAAAGGAGCCCCTGCAAATCATAGGTACTAGTAACATCACCGAGATTAAAGGTAATGTTTTCCCAATAACGATTGCAAACATAGTTGTCTCGTCCTTTAACCAATCCTGCTGTGAAAGGGATGGGAAGAATCTCTTTAAGAACGGGCAAATCCTTGTAGAATAGCTGTTCCTGAAGATTCTTGGTGTTGGTAGAGATGACAACTCTCTCTTTTCGTTCATAACCATACTTTATCGCAGGAATAAGATAAGCTATGGATTTACCAACTCCTGTTCCAGCCTCCACCATAAGATGAACTTTGTCTCTAAGCGCACCCTCAACTTGGGTAGACATCTGTATCTGACCCGTTCTCTTCTCATAATTAGGGAACTTCTTACTGAAAAAGGAATCCTCTTCAAACAACTTCTCAATGTCATAGCATTCAGGTTTAGGATGTTGATGATCAATGAAGTTTCCAATAACATTGAATGGAGGTTTAGGACGCTTAGATTGAATTAGTGCATACTTTCGTTGATAGTCAACTATCTTCTCTAGGATCACTGACAATGAGGTATTCGTATCAATCGTTCTGGCTATAGTTAAAAGATTATTGTTCAATCTAACATCAATATATTTATCAATAAATTCCAAGAGCTTAACAAATGCCCTGGCTGTTGTCTCAGCATCATGGATAGCACGATGAGCAGATTCATTAACAACATCAAAAAACTCTGCCAAAGTTGTAAGTTTGTGATTATGATTAAAGGGGAAGTAAATTCGAGAAAGCTCTAAAGTATCAAAAACATGATTACTGAGTGGCATCTGCCCATTGAGTTCAAGATGATGATTTGTGAAAGGTACATCGAAGTTGGAGTTATGTGCAATCAAGAATTCATTTCCGACAAACTCTTTGAATTTCTTTAGAACCTCAAAAGCGGGTTTACCCGATGCTATCTGTTCATCAGTAATGTGGGTTAATTGCTTTATAAAAAATGGGACTTTCTTTGACGGTTTAATGAACTCTGAGAATCTTTCGACCTCAACTCCATTAGTGTATTTGACAGCCCCTAACTCTATTATCTCTTCATGCTCTTTCTTTAATCCGGTCGTTTCAATATCGAATGCTATGAAAGTAAACTTCAGCAGTTCATCTATATGTGGCAATATAAACTCCAATTATTAATCATCATCATTTTCAGGGGCATCACCATCACGGTAAAGCTCATATCTTCTCATCTTTTTGATTAGTCCCTGACGGCTTAATCCAAGAAGCTTGGCCGCCTTTGTTTGATTCCAGTCTGTTGTTTCAAGAGCATCGATAATCATTGCTATCTCTAACTCTTCTACTGCTTCTTTGAGATTTGCATTCTTTGTAAGCATATTAACAGCTTTGGTGTTCTCAGCAAACCTAAAGATCTCTTCGGAGAAAGAACTTGCTTTGATATATGATTCATCATCAGCAAGAGTAACAGCTCTCTCAATCTCATTCTCTAGTTGTCTAACATTTCCTGGAAAGCTATAGTTCATTAAATATTTCAAGGCCTCATCAGTGAAACCCTTTATCTGTTTGTTAATTCTCTCATTAAATTTATCAAGGAAGTGTATTGCAAGAAGAGGGATGTCTGATGCCCTCTCACTTAGAGAAGGAACTTCAATTCGGATAACATTTAGTCTGTAATATAAATCAAGTCTAAAATCACCGTCTTCGACCTTCTTCTTAAGAGAGACATTGGTCGCACATACGACTCTAACATTTACTCTTTCAGTCTTCACTGCTCCAACTCTTTTTACTTCTCCCTCTTGAAGGAATCTGAGAAGCTTTGCTTGGGTCGAAAGACTAATATCGGCAATTTCATCAAGGAAGAATGTACCTCCATCAGCTATCTCAAATAGACCCTTCTTATCATAGGCAGCACCGGTGAAGGAACCTTTCATATGACCAAAGAGTTCACTTTCCAGAAGAGTCTCAGGTAGAGCACCACAATATTGGGCAACAAAGGCTTTATTCTTACGATTACTACTATAATGAATCGCTCTGGCAATAAGCTCTTTACCTGTTCCACTAGGACCTTCCAGGAGAACAGTAGTGGGAGTGTCCTTGATCTTTCTGATAATTTCAAAGATATCCAACATTCCCTGGTGTTTACCGATAATATTAGCAAAGATATTAGATGAATTCAACTCTTCTCTGATAATCTCATGAGTCTTTTCAAGGTTTGTAGCTCTTATATTTTCAACACTAAC
>JAVCCX010000040.1 GCA_030765245.1 Candidatus Zophobacter franzmannii
ACATACAATGTCGATGTACAACGACTTTACAAGTCGTTCAGGGGCTCCCTATCAATCCTCTGATGTGAACCGACGAGTAACAGTAAAGGTAGGAGCTCGCAAGCCGAAGGCGAGCAACTATTCTTACATTTTAAAGATGCTCCGAAATCAAGGATTAACTACATTTCTATGAGTCTAACTGGCTTAAATTCTTGTGAGTTTGTAAACAAACGAAGGGGTCACCAAAGTGACCCCATATTTATAGATACCTGTATTACTACAGTGCTAAGTTCTCCACCAGCGCTGTTATAATTCTAACTCCCCAGCCGGTAGCACCGGATGGAGTGTAGTCTTTCACTTTAGGGCTAAGAGCGAGTCCTGCCATATCGATATGTATCCAAGGTAAACCCTGAACAAACTCTTCAATGAACATACCGGCAGTAATAGTTCCCGCTTCTCTTCCACCAACATTTTTAAGGTCAGCAAAGTCAGATTTAAGTAATTCTTTGTACTCTTCAAAATTAGGAAGAGGCCAAATCTTCTCACCTGATATCTCTGAAGCAGATTCTAACGCTTCCAGAAGTAGTTCATCGTTAGTAACGACACCTGAAGCTACTGTACCAAGTGCAACAACCTGTGCACCTGTAAGCGTAGCAATATCAAGGAGCCCGTAAACTTTCTCTTTCTCGATTGCATAATGAACAGCATCCACAAGAGTTAACCGGCCTTCAGCATCTGTATTTACAACTTCAATACTCTTTCCTGCCATTGAACCGATAATATCTCCGGTGCGATATGCATCACCGGAGATCATGTTCTCACATGCAGCAACGATAGTTGTAATATTAATCTTAGGTTTCAACTGGCTAATGGCACACATTGCACCGATAACAGCAGCAGATCCACCCATATCAGCTTTCATTGTGAACATTCCACCGGCAGTTTTGATGCAGTATCCACCACTATCATAGGTTAAACCCTTTCCGATAAGTCCGAATATTTTGTCAGAGCTTGGGTCACCTTTGTAGCGCATTATAATGAGCTTAGGCTCTTCAGTAGCACCCTTTGCAACAGACCAAAAAGCATCCATCTTATTCTCAATGATATGGTCTTTATCCTTAACTTCAACTTCGAAACCGTATTTTTTACCGGCATCTACAGAACGCTTAGCCAGTTCGGTTGGAGTCACTACATTCGCAGGATCATTCACAAGTTCACGAGCAAAATTAGTAGCATCTCCGAGAGCAATACCCTCTTCAATTCCTTTCTCTAATTCTGCATTCTTCTCGCTGATGATATAGACATCAGTTAGATTTGATTCTTTCTTCTTTGTGAGGAATTTCTCATATTTATAAGTAGCAAGGATCACAGCTTCAGCTACGATTCTACCAAACAACTGTCTCGCTTCAAACAGAGGAAATCTTGTTAAAGCAACCGCAGTAATAGGTTTGAAACCTGCAGCGCTTCTGATGCTCTTTGCAACAGCTTTACGCAAATTCTCAGGCTCAAACTTCTCCTCTTCACCAAGTCCGGCGAAGATAATATCAACTCTACCGTTTTCATCCTTCTGGATAAAACTATAGCTCTGACCTTTCTTAAAGCTGAATTCAGCTTCAGTAAGTTCTGTTTTCTGTTCTGCGGTAAGGTATGCAGGGAGTTCTTTCTGTTCGTAATCGAGTACAAGAGAGACTTTTACTCCCTCAGGTATAGTAGGTGTTACCCTAATTTTCATCATTCCTCCATTCTATCATTTTCTAGTACTTTTTTAAAGAATTCGTCTGAGTCATTAATAATAATATCCTTATCATAGTCCATTGTCGCAACATGATAGGAGTTATCCAACATTACCAATTTCTTCGTCATGGAATTTAGATGCGTATAAGTCCATTCAGCGCTCACAATCGGAATCACATGGTCCTCTTTAGACTTAAATATGATAATCGGTTGTGTAAGTTTTAGCCAGTCCATATTCACTGATTTTATCAGCTTCAACATCTGGTCAATCCCCTCCAACGGAGTTTTCTCATAGGCTATCTCTTTCTGATTCGGGTCTTTAATGTCAGAAGCAATAGGCTTAGTTGTGCGCTTAAAACCTTTGAGAAATGGCACCCATTTCATCATTGGATTAGTAAATACCATAGCATGGTTAACAAGGGATGCACCTTTGACCTTTGGATATCGTTCAAGACATTTCATCGAGATTGTTCCACCCATAGAGAGTCCAATCATAAAGACATTCTTGGTGCGTTTGTAGCAGGCATCTATTGCCTTTTCTACATCCTCAATCCACATCATCCAGGGAGTCTTCTCCAAGTCAGTCCATTCTGTTCCGTGACCGCTCAAAGGGGGCATCTCAACATGATATCCCTTTTCAGCGAACTTTTCAGCAACATATCGCATACTTGATGTGGTGGATGTAAAGCCGTGCACTACGACTATGCCAATATCTTCTGTTCCAACATGACTAAATTCACGGTGATGTTTTAGTAAGCTCATTATTCCTCCTAATTTCTTTTAGATTTCCGGATAGCTATTTCCCAACCCGTTATTAGGTCAGTTCTAACTTTTGGTTTCATCTTCGGTTTCCACTCTTTATCTTCTGTCCAAATCTTCTTAATTTCGTCTAAGTCTTTCCAATATCCCACTGCCAAACCTGCTCCGAAAGCAGCACCAAGACAAGTAGTCTCAGCTATCTTTGGTCTCACAACCTCTGTGTCCAGGATATCAGCTTGAAATTGCATCAAAAGCTCATTCACCGTCATCCCACCGTCAACTTTCAGACTCTTAAGGTTAATCCCGGTATCTTTCTGCATAGCGTCAAACACATCCCGACTCTGGTATGCTGTGGCTTCAAGTACAGCTCGTGCCAAATGTGATCTATTGGTATGATGTGTCAATCCTGTAACCAAACCCTCTGCATCTCCACACCAATAAGGGGCAAACAATCCACTAAAAGCGGGAACGCAATACACTCCCCCATTGTCCTTAGATTCAAGTGCCAAGGTCTCTATCTCATCCGATTTATCTATCATTCGCATATTGTCACGGAACCATTGTACGAGTGAACCAGCCATAGCAATCGAACCTTCAAGGGCATACACAGGTTTAGAACCATTAATAGAATAAGCAGGTGTAGTCAGTAAACCAAACTTGGAATGATAAACTTCTGTTCCGATATTCATTAGTAAGAAAGCTCCGGTCCCATAGGTACTCTTTGCCTCGCTCTTTTTAAAACAGGTTTGTCCAAACAACGCAGCCTGTTGATCACCGAGAACGCAGGTAATAGGCACCTTCGTGTTTACTCCTTTGAGATGTAGATTCCCAAATCCTTTGCTGTTAATTGAAGGGAGTACTGTAGGTAAAGATGTTTCAGGAACTTTAAATAGTTTCAATAACTCATCATCCCATTTCATCTCATTTATATTGAAGAGGAGTGTACGGGATGCATTAGTAATATCAGTGTAGTGCTCTCCCCCGTTCAGGTTCCAGAGAATCCAACTATCAATCGTGCCGATTAATGCTGTGCCGTTTTTAATCTTCTCACCAATCCCTGTCACATTATCGCAAAGCCACTTAATCTTACTTGCTGAGAAATATGTTGATATTGGTAATCCTGTCTTCTCGTAGAAGTACTCTCGACCTTTCTTCTTCTCCAACTCCCGACAAAGCTTCTCAGTTCTCGTATCCTGCCAAACAATCGCCTTATGTAAGGGTTTACCGCTCTCTTTATCCCAAACAATTGTCGTTTCGCGTTGGTTCGTAATGCCTATGGCTTCTAAATCAGCAGGAGTGAGTTTAGCTTTCTTCAACGCCTTATTAATGACATTCAGGGTCTTCTCTAAGATTTCAACAGCATCATGCTCAACCCATCCCGGCTTTGGATAATACTGTTTATGTGGCATCTGAGCTGAAGAGACAATCTCTCCCTTCCGATTGAAAATGATAAAGCGTGAACTTGTGGTTCCCTGATCAATAGCACCAATATATTTCTCTGACATTAGCTACTCCCAAAATATCATCATCATTGATATTACCTTGCGTCAAGATTTTTCTTGTTTCTTTGTATGCGTGGGGTTGAATATATAACGAAAGGGGAGTTTGTCAGAATAAAATGGAACCGGACTTCCTCTGAATAAGTTACCATGGGTCATTCGACCACATGGCTACTCACATTTTGCCCATATAGGGCAATAAGAAAATCAATCAATGAACCCGTATTGATTTTTTTGAGGTTTTTTAAAACCAATCCATGACTAGGTACTGAACAATAGGTGAAGCTAAAGTATCACTTCCCAATAACTCTATCTTATTGCATTTCCTGGGCATAATTTTGGTATTCTCTTCTTTCGTGTCTTTTAGTGTTTTTCGTGGTTAACAACTCTTGAATTCACTCTTTCTTCTCCCTCTTTCACATAAATACATTTTATCCTTTTCCGTGATTTCCGTGGTTAATAATCTTTGTCTTATCCCTCTTCCCATCTTGTACATCATTCAATCTTTCTTCTTTAGTGTTCTTTCGTGTGGTTAGTGGTTAAAACATCTCGGTTTGTTTTCCCAAACTCAATCCCCGACAAACAATAGACCTACACAGTACTATTCTCAACAGCTTAGCACATCGGTCATTAGCTCTCACGAAAGTCAGAGTTTTGTTTGGCTAAGAGTTATTCTTGTTAAGTTATTGAAAAAGCCACTGTCTAAACAGCATTTATGTCAGGACAGAACTAAAGCCTAAATAATCAAGTCCAGAAACAGACTATTTCCGTATATTTAGTCTTGATAAATCGTGAAATTATGGAAGCTTATATATACATTATAATGATTTTATGAGGAGATACCTGATTTAGGAGAGGTAAACCTTCACAATTTAGTTTCATGATTATTATGAAAAACTTGAAAAAGTTCTTGTCAAAAAATAGGTGCAATCAGTTAGTATGTTTAATTAGTATGAATTACTGTGTTTATGGGCACAGATGATGATTAAGAGAGTGATTAGGATACATACATGAATATAATCAGAGAGAAAACAGGTTGGATAGAAGTAATTTGTGGAAGCATGTTCAGTGGCAAAACTGAAGAGTTGATTCGTAGAATCCGCAGAGCTGAGTATGCAAAACAGAAGGTACAAGTATTTAAACCTGTGATAGATAATAGATATTCTGATGACCAGATAGTTTCACACTCACATATGTCAGCTCCGAGTATAAATATATCTCAACCTAATGAGATTTATGAGCACTTGGAAGAAGATACTCGCATTGTTGCGATAGATGAAGCTCAGTTCTTTGATGAAACGGTCGTCGAAGTTGCCAATAAATTAGCTGACATGGGACTCAGGGTTATTGTTGCAGGTTTAGATCAGGACTATTTGGGAGAACCATTCGGCCCAATGCCACAACTCTTAGCGATTGCTGAGTATATTACGAAGAACCTTGCCATCTGCATGAAATGCGGAAACCCGGCAAATAGAACACATAGATTGACAAAAGATTCCGACACCATCCTTGTAGGGGCGGATGAGCTGTATGAAGCTCGATGTCGTAATTGTCATGAGATAGTAAAGTAGAGGATATTTTGAATATAACAATGTTGGTAGCTTCTGTTCTGAGGATATATCAATTACTTTTAGTTCTAAGGGCTATTTTATCCTGGTTTCATCCAGATCCTTATAATCAGTATTATCAAATGCTGATTAGGCTTACTGAACCTGTGTTAGGCAGAATAAGAAAATTAATTCCTCTCCAAGGAATAGACATCTCACCTTTTGTTGCAATCTTTCTGATTGATTTAATCAGAGGTATAATAATATCACAAGCGTAATTTTTAAAAGGAGATAGGGCTATGTCACTGAAACCTGAAGATATTAAATACAAAAAGTTTAAGACA
>JAVCCX010000419.1 GCA_030765245.1 Candidatus Zophobacter franzmannii
AATTCGTTGAATTGCTCATCTTTCCTTTGAATCATCAACCTGTTATATTGGATAGCTTTTCAAGCTATAAGCAAGTGGGGGCACTCGCTTTACTTTGGAAGGGCATAACATCTTATGCCCTTTTGCGGAGGTTGAAGCCTTAGCGGAGACTGGTGCCGATGCTATTTGATGTGTGCTGACACAGCCTCGCTAACCTATGGTTTGAAGAAGGTGCAAACTTTTTTTGCAGTAGCGAATCGGCCTGTCATACCGTAGCTTTAGCGGAGTATGGCGTTCCCTACCCCCTGAATGCGATGAAGCTAAAGCATCATTTCCCAGCGGGTGTCAAAAGAGGGAAACCACCCCGTCACTTCGTGCCACCCCTTCGGTCTTCGTTCAAGGAAACTACGCCCCGACAGGCCAAAAGGGGAATTTAAGAGGAAGGGAAAGCCCTGGCCCTACTGCAGGGGAAAATCGTCCGCTACGCCCCAAACTCACGATGTTCGCTTCGTGCAAGCTTACATTGCTGTTGCATTTCATCTTTACCATTTGAAAGGTCTAAGGACCATTTAAAAGGTAAAGGTATAGGTTTACTGCAAAACTGATTTCTTACCTTTCCAACCTGTCACGCCATAGCCTTGGGCGAAGGCGGATGGTTGAGCAGCGGAGCGAATCCTTGCAAATGGTTGGGAGGTGGAGAAGATACGATACAGTTTTACACTTGACATATTCAGCGAGCTTGAAGTTTGATTGAAAAAAGCATTTAATGAAGGTAAATTATGAATCTTTACGATAAACTAAAGAGTACGGATAAGTTTTTTGTAATTGCAGGTCCTTGTGTGATTGAGGATGAGCTAACGACTATGAAGATAGCTGAGAGCCTCAAAGCATACACAACCAAGTTAGGAATTGAACTGGTGTTTAAAGCTTCATATCTCAAAGCAAATAGGACATCCTTAGGTTCATTTGCAGGTCCCGGGATTGAAGAAGGTTTGAGAGTGTTGCAGAAGGTGAAGAGTGAATTAGAACTCCCAATCCTGACAGATATTCATCAATCTGAAGACGCAGTTCCTACTGCGGAGATTGCCGATATTCTCCAGATACCTGCCTTTCTATCCAGACAGACTTACTTAATAAAAGCAGCTGCCGATACAGGTAGGATTGTGAATATCAAGAAAGGTCAATTCATGGCACCTGAAGATATGAAATCTGCTGTTGATAAGTGCGAGGCTTTCTCTAATAATAAGATAATGCTGACAGAGAGAGGTACCTCCTTTGGTTACCACAATCTGGTTGTGGATTTCAGAGGGTTTGCGATTATGAAAAAACTCGGCTATCCCGTGATATACGATGTAACTCATAGTATGCAACAACCATCCTCAGGGAGTACGACCGGTGGAACTCCTCAATACATAGAAATGATGGCAAGAGCAGCAATGGCAACAGGTATGATAAAGGGTCTATTTATAGAAACACATCCTAATCCTGCTGAAGCAAAGAGTGATGCATCTACAATGCTGCCTTTAGATAAATTTGAAGTTTTGCTAAATAAAGTGATGGAAGTGATATGAATAATTTAGATTGGAATGATATTAAGATAATCTTTACTGATTGTGACGGCGTACTTACGAATAATTCAATAATTTATGATAACTTAGACAGCGAGATTAAAGTGTTTTCTGCTCGTGACGGTTTGGGAGTTAAACTATGGCAAATATCAGGTGGTATGGTTGCTATAGTTACCGGTAGAGAAGCTCATGCACTCCAAAGAAGAGCAGATGATCTGCACATTACAATTGTTAAGCAGGGAGTGAGTAATAAACTCGAATTTGTGAAAGAGATACTTGCTGAACTAAAACTTGATTTCAAGAACGCAGCCTATATTGGTGATGACTACAATGATTTACCTGTATTAGACGCTGTTAGATTCTCTGCAACCCCAATCGATTGTGCAGAAGGTATGTCTAAATATGTAGATTATGTTACCACAAAGCGTGGTGGTGAAGGTGCTGTGAGAGAGTTAATTGACTATATCCTGAATAAACAAGGAAAGCATGAAAAGACGATTCAAGAATTTATCTATAACCTTACTCATTAGTTCTATCCTTCTTCTCGGTCTTCTCGGTTGCTCAAGTATTGGAGAAGAGGAGGAGAAAGTAGTCATAGAAGATAATGGTCCTCAAGAGTTTATTGAGGGAATTGAAGTCTATGAGATGAAGGGAGGTATCCCTGAATATAAACTCAAGGCTGAAGTGATTAAGAATTTCTATGATATCAAAAGGACTATTGCCTATAAAGCTCAATTAGACTCCTATGATAAGGATGGCAATCACTACTCATATATTGAGTGTGACTCTGCATATGTAGAGAATGATGGAGATTTGATTAAGGCATACGGTCATGTGTACCTTAAAACTCCCAACGGAATTGTTAAAACAGATTATATATATTGGGATAAGCCAAGTGATAAGGTGCTTGCCCCAAACAAGGTCGTTCTTATCAGAGATGATAATGAAGTTTCAGGATTTAACCTTAGAACCGATAGTCGGTTCAGAATTACAAATATGGATAATGTGAAGGCTGTGGGGACGGTGAATGAAAAAGATTCTGACCTATAGTTTACTCCTGTTTATAACAATAACCCTACTGGCTACAGAAACGACCAAGAAGGATTATAAGCTTATCCATGCTGATAACGCAACTGTAATCAAGCAAGCCAGCGGATATGTCAGCCGTTTAGAGGGTAATGTCCATTTCTTCTACAGCGATGTTGAATACCACTGCAATAAAGCAATGATCTATGAAGGTCGTGAGTTTGCTTATATGGACGGCGATGTTAGAGCGAAAGTAGATACTCTGGATGTTGTAGCGGATAGCATTTCATATAACAAGGCGCTGAACACACTTTATATGAAAGGTGACATTGAGATTAGAGAGTATAAAGATAAGGAGCTCATTAGGGAGTTTTACTCCGATAGGGGTGAATTCAACCGTGATGCCGAGTTCTTAAAAGTAATAGATAATGTCCGTACCTTTAGTTATACGGATAGTATTGCTGCTACTTGTGGTTATGCTGAGTATAATCATGGTACAGGTTACGGATTTATGAGAATAAATCCTGTCTTAACACTTACGAAACAGGATTCAGCAAAGATTATAGCTGAAAAGATAGAGTTCTTCCATAACTTCAACAAATATGTTGCTTCCTTTGATGTTCAAATGGATTACAATGACATTAAGACAGTGAGTAACTTCCTCCTTTACTTCAGTGAGGAAGATAAAGCTATTTTGACAGGGAATCCTGTCTTCTACTCCGATTTTGCAACTGCTAAAGCAGAAGAGTTTACCCTATACCTTTCAGATAAGAAGCTTGATAAGGCTTTCTTAAATCGAGATTGTTCCGTTTATTATGCATCGGAAGAGGGTGAAGAGAAGAATAACTGGGTGAAGTCCGATGAAATGGAGCTAATCTTTGATGGCAGTAACATGAAAGAGTTTGTTGCTAGGGACAATGTCTCCTACTTTTATGATCAACCGGAAGAGAAAGAGAATAGTAAAGATGCTATCCAGGTGTTCTCTGAAGGTGATGAATTAAGTATCCTATTTGAAGGTAAGAATAAAGTAAAATCGCTCAAGTTAAATGGCAGAATAAACGGCAAGTATAGATTTTTAAATTAGTTAAGAAGCAAAATTAATTCCAATTAACAGATTCAATTAAAAAAAATTACTAATATCCTCGATTATCGCTTGACATTTTATCTAACCAGTTCTATAAAAGCAATATGGAAATTGGAAAAAATAGGATACGAGCAGAGAAGCTTGTTAAGATTTATGGAAAGCGCAGAGTTGTTAATGAACTCTCTATAGAAATTGGCCAGGGAGAGGTAGTTGGAGTGTTAGGACCTAACGGTGCCGGCAAGACTACTTCCTTCTATATGATTATTGGACTTACTAAACCAAATGAAGGCAAAGTTTGGTTCAATGATCAGGAGATAACCAAATGGCCAATGTATAAGCGCGCCCGTCTTGGAATAAGCTATCTTGCACAAGCACCCTCAATCTTCCACAAATTGACAGTAGAAGAGAATATTATGTCGATTTTGGAAACGCTCAAGATAAGTAAAAAAGAGCTGATTAGAAGACTTGAGGAGCACTTAGACGAACTTGGTCTGACTAAGTTAGCTAAACAAAAGGCTTATACCCTCTCAGGAGGAGAAAGGCGCAAGCTTGAGATTACCAGATCACTAGTTACCAACCCGTCCTTCCTCTTTATGGATGAACCCTTTGCAGGGGTAGATCCAATTGCAATTTCAGACATTCAAAATATAGTCATGAAACTCAAAGAAAAGAATATCGGAATCCTAGTTACAGATCATAATGTACTTGAAACTTTGAAAATCGTAAGTAGAGCTTATATTGTTAATGAAGGACAAGTATTAATATCAGGAGATTCCAAACAATTGGTTAATGATGAGACTGTACGCCAAGTATATCTCGGTAACAATTTCATGCACAACCCATTGATGGACGACTAATAAATGAGCGATATAAGGCAAGTACTCTCACATAGACAAATACAGCAGACAGTATTGAAGCCGAAGATGCTTCAGTCACTGAAACTCCTTACTATGACCAGAATGGAGTTAGAGCAATTCCTGAAGACTGAACTCACAGGGAATCCCCTCTTAAACTTAGAAGAGTTTGACCCGGAAGCACCGGATGAAGATCCCGCACAGGAGAACTCTGAGGATATCAACAAAGATGAGAAAGAGGATGGGGATACCAAGGCTGAAGAGACTAGTGAAGTATCTGAAGATGAAAAAGAAACAATCACTGAGGCCAATGAGTTAAGTGAGATATTA
>JAVCCX010000293.1 GCA_030765245.1 Candidatus Zophobacter franzmannii
GTGCTTTAGCTGTACCGTGTATTTATATGGAGTTAGCCGACTATGTCGGTTTCGTGCATTTACGCAGTTATTCAGGACATTACACGCATTTCCGGTGGAATGCCGGGGGAGAATTAGCCCATTAGAAAGAGAAAAAGCGTAGATAATAAAAAGGGACACAGACCGTAGTCTGTGTCCTAATCTTGTGGTCTAAAACCTTATTAACAGCTTGACACCAAAACCTATATGACTTTAATTTTGGATAAAAGTTCGAACCACTACCCAGTTACATCTTGACAATGTTAACAGGGTATCGATTAATATGATACAAACATAAAATTCTAATAGGAGGCTGTCAATGAAAAAATATCGACTTGGTATAGACATGGGGTCAACATCGTTAGGCTGGTGTGCCTTAGAACTTGATGATAACTACGAACCCGTAGGTATTCTTCGTATGGGTGTGCGTATCTTTGATGATGGAAGAGATGCTAAAAGTAAGGAACCATTAGGAGTTACTCGTCGTTTGAAACGCTCCATGCGGAGAAATCAAGACAGATATATCCAACGCAGAACTGACTTAATCAACAGCTTAATCCAACATAATTTGCTACCGAGTGATGAAATAAGTCGCAAAGCCCTTGTCCCTCTTAATCCTTATGAACTCAGAGCAAAGGGTATTAAAGAAGAGATTTCACTTCATGAACTTGGAAGAGCTATATTTCATCTTAGTAAGAGAAGAGGTTTTCTTAGCAGTCGCAAGGTTGATAATGATGAAAAAGAAACAGGAAAGACTAAGGATGCGATAAAGAACTTAAAGGGTGAGTTAAAAGAGCTGAAAGCACATACTATTGGCGAATATCTATATAAACTCAATGCAAGTGTGGGTCCTCACCAACAGCATAAGAAGTTTTCTCTCAGATTCCATGCCGATGGAACAGACAAGGCTATTTTCCCGGATAGAAAGCTCATCGTTGATGAATTTAAACAAATTTGGGATAAACAAGCGAGTTATCACCCTGAATTGTCTGATGCTATCAAAGCAGAACTTCTTGATGTAATCTTCTACCAACGCCCTTTGAAGGCTCAACCAAAAGGTAAATGTATCTTTGAGCTTACCGAGCCAAGAGCAATGAAAGCAAATCCCTATTTTCAGGAGTTCAGGATTCTCTCTGAAGTTAACAATCTTGTCCTTGTTGATATGGAGTTTAAAAAGGCGGAACTAAACAAGGAGCAGAGAGAATTAGTCCTTGATATACTCAGCAAACAGAAGACTTCCAAGTTTAAGGCTCTTAGAAAGAAACTACTCTCAAAGGCTGTCTTTGATGAGTATCAATTCAACCTTGAAGATGAGAAGAGGAAAGAGTTACTTGGTAATGCAACACTGATTATGCTTAGTGATGAAAAGGCATTTGGTAAGGGCTGGGATAAACTTAGTTCGGATGTGCAAAGTGAAGTCGTTACCTTAATCTTAAATGATGAGAATGACCCTGAGATTGAGAACAATCTGCTCAGTAGATTGACCTCCGAATATAGCTTAACACCGGAGCAAGCAGACTATGTCATTCACCTTCATCTTCCGGCAGGGACAGGAAATCTGAGCGAAAAAGCTATAAAGAAGATTATACCCTTCCTTCGCCAAGGGTTCATCTATAGTGATGCTTGCGAACAAGCAGGATATAAACACTCAAATCCCGGCACCGGAGAGGTCTTTGTTGATGGGGATTTACCCTATTATGGAAAGATAATGCCGACCCATGTTGCCTTTGGTGACCCTAACGGCACAACGGATGAAGAGAAATATGGCAAGATAGCAAACCCTACTGTGCATATTGCCCTGAACCAACTCAGAAAGCTTGTTAATCAACTTACAATTGAAATAGGACCAGCTTCCCAGATAGTTATTGAACTGGCTCGTGAGCTTAAACTAAGTAGAAAGCAGTTAGATGAGAACAATAAACGACAGTTTAAAGAACGAAAGCATAATGAGTTTATTGCTGAGGAATTGGAAAGCCTGAATATGCCTAACACATATTCAAATAGGCTCCGTTATAAACTATGGGAAGATTTGAATAAAGACCCTCTTAAGAGATGCTGTCCCTATTCCGGCAAGCCGATAGAAAGAAGTGAATTGTTCTCGGCTAAGTTTGAGATTGAGCACATTCTGCCTAAGTCCAAGACCTATGATGACAGCTTTAATAATAAGACCATTTCCCTTAGAGAAGCCAATAGAAACAAAGGTGAGAGGAGTCCGTTCGAGGCATTTGGGCATAGCCCCAAGGGTTATGATTGGGAACTGATAAAAGCTCGGTCACAAGAGATTCAGAGTTATGGCAAGAGAATGAAGTTTACTCATGATGCTATGGAAGTGTTTGCAGATGAAGGTAAACTCCTTGATAGAATGCTAAACGATACAAGATATATGACTCGGATTGCAAGAGAGTATATGACCTACATTGCAGGTCCTAATCAGGTTTGGAGTATTCCCGGTATGATGACCTCCCGATTCAGACATTTCTGGGGTCTTAATGAACTGCTCTCTGATACAGGTAAGAAAGATCGGTCTGACCACCGCCATCATGCTATTGATGCCCTTGTTGTGGGGCTCACCTCTCGTTCTATGATGCAGAGATACTACAAGGCTATCAAAAAAAGTGGCGAAGACAGGTTCCTTGAGAAGATGCCGGAGCCATTTGAGAACTTCGTAAGTGATACTCAGGTTCAAGTTGATGCAATTATCATCTCCCATCGTCCTGACCATGGTAATGCCCAGGAAGCGATTAAAGTAGGGAAGGGGATAACTGCAATCCATGATGAGACCGCCTATTCTGTCTTTGAAGGTGAATTTAACGGTAAAGAGAATAAGAAAGGCTATGTTTGGACTACTATTCGAAAGCCAATCTCCAGTTTCACATCAGAAAAGGATTTTGCTAAGATTAAGGATAATAATATCCGTCTGAGTATAGCTCAGTTCCTTAATGAACATCTTGATTCTAAGTTCTCTGAGGCAATGACTAAGTTTAGTGAAGAGATCGGGGTTAAGAGAGTTAAGCTGATTGAAGAGAAGAAATTGGCAACGCTCTTTGGTGTGAAAGATAAGACCGGTAAGGTTTATAAACACTTTGCCGGAGGTGGGAATTACTGTGCAGACATCTATGCCTTCCCAGAGAAGTTTAGAGATAAGAAATTAGAAGGTAAATGGAAGTGCGAAATCATCCCTAATTTTGCAGTTCATCAGCATGCCTTTATCCCCAATTGGAAACAGGAATATCCAATGGCAAAGAGGATTATGCGACTCCAAATAAACGATATGGTCGCCCTCGATACTGAAAATGGAGTGGAGTATTTCAGGGTTA
>JAVCCX010000114.1 GCA_030765245.1 Candidatus Zophobacter franzmannii
CCATCCGTAAGGTGATGATATACAGGTCAACGCCATTGACCCCTACAATGCGAAGAGCGGAGCAAGTTAAAAACACCAAACCTGCACCGCAACGAAGTGTGGGGCGGGAATCGGTGTTCCCCGTCCCAGCAATACGATGAAGCTAAAGCATCATTTCCCAGCCTTCCGGGTAGTACTGCCTGAGATAAGAGATGAAGCTGAAGCATTGTTTCCCAGAATGCCGGCCTAAAATGCGAGAGGGAAAGAAACCACCCCGTCACTCCGTGCCACCCCTCCGAAGGAGGGGAATTAAGAAGGCAATAAAGAGATGCAAACTGCGTTTGCAACGGGGAATCGGCGTTCCCCGTCCCATAAAAAGAAAAACTATTCCTATTCATTCATAAATATATACTTACTTTATCTTCGCATCGGAATTTTATTGCCATAATCAAGTGAGATAAAATACTGGTTAAAAATCAATGAGGTGAATTATGCAAGATATTGAAAAGGGCAGAGATGCAATTATAGACGACGCAGATCCGTTAGAAATTGAACTAGATAATGGTAAGAAAATGTCTGTTACTCCAATCGCAATGACTGAGATGAATGGTAAGCAATACTTAGCTGTGATTGTTGAAGACACTGAAGAGTTTTTAATCTACATCAGCATTGATCATGGCGAGACAATTGAATTACTTAATATCGAAGACGAAAAAGAGTATGAACTTGTAGCTGAATATTTTGAAAATATGATTAATGATGATTTGGAAGATGAAGATTACGATGATGACGAAAAAGAAGAAAAGAATAATTAAAAAATATATAAAGGAGATTCTATGAAACTGGAACCGGGAAAAGTTTATCAAGGCTCCAAATGTGAATGGACAAAAGAAGTCCCTGAGGTTAACTCTGTAGTCTATTTCTTAGTACATGAAAAAACAAAAGCAGAAGTATGTTATTTAAAAAATGATGACCCTAATAAGGTCTTTATGATAGGTTTTAAAACTCCACCTGAAGATAGTTTTGGAACTCCTCATATCCTTGAACATTCAGTTTTGAATGGTTCAAAGAATTTTCCTGCTAAAGATACTTTCACTGAGCTTATTAAAGGTTCGATGAAAACATTCATCAATGCTTTTACTGCCTCAGATCATACCATGTACCCTATCGCAAGTACTAACGATAAAGATTTTATCAATCTTATGACCGTGTATCTTGATGCTGTATTCAATCCAATGATATATGATCGTCCTGAGATTTTCTGGCAGGAAGGTTGGCATTATGAGTTGGAAAACAAAGATGCTCCTTTGACTTACAAAGGTGTTGTTTATAATGAAATGAGAGGTGCTTTCAGTTCTCCTGAATCAATCCTCTTTAGAACTATTCAATCAACTCAGAATCCTGATAATGCCTATCAGCATGAATCAGGTGGTGACCCTGATGTAATCCCTCAGCTTTCCTATGAGAAGTTCCTTAACTTCCATAAGAAGTACTACCACCCGGGTAACTCTTATATCTATCTTTTTGGAAATATGGATATTGAAGAGGACCTTAAGATTCTTGATGAGAAGTACTTGAATACTTTTGAAAAGAAAGACTTCCAGGTTGTGATTGAAGAGCAAACTCCATTCAAAGAGATGCTTGAAAAGGTAATTAGTTACCCTGTATCTCCTGAAGAAAGCACTGATAATAAAGACTATTTTGCCCTTACTTATTCAATGGGACACCTTAAGGATGAGAAGCTTACATTAGCAATGAACATAATCTCTGATATCCTTCTTACTTCTGATGCTGCACTCCTTAAAAGAGCACTTCTTGAAGCTGAGCTTGGTAAAGATATTATGGGCTCATACGATGATGGAATCTTACAGCCTGCTCTTTCTATTATAGTGAAGAATACCAGTGAAAATAAACGAGCTAAGTTCTTTGAAGTTATTGAGAATACCCTCAAAGCACTCGTGAAAGATGGGATTAACAAAGAGCTAATCGAAGCTTGTATAAACAAGCGCGAATTCTTCTTCCGTGAAGCAGATATGCATGGTTTCCCTATTGGCTTATTCTATGCTATGATGGCTACAAAAGGTTGGTTACACGGATATAGTCCGCTTAAGTATCTTGCTTTTGATGAAGCACTTCAAGATGTTAAGAAGAGCCTTACAGAGCCTTATCTCGAAGGTATCATTGAGAAATATCTTATCAATAATACACATAAGAGTTTCATCTTAATGAAGCCGGAACAAGGACTTGCTGATAAGAAAGCTGAAGATTTGGTAAAAGAATTAGCTGATAAGAAAGCAACTCTTTCAGATGGAGAAAAAGAAACAATTATCGAGAGAACAAAGAACCTCAAAGTCTATCAGACTACTTCAGATACTCAGGAAGACCTTGAGAAGATTCCTATGCTTGCTCTTTCAGACCTTGATAGAAAATCAAAGCCACTTCCTTTTGTTAAGAAAGATGTAAATGGGACACAGCTGATTGCTCATCCTACCTTCTCGAATGGGATTATCTACTTGAGTAGTTACTTTTATCTCAATACTTTAAATACTGAAGACTTCTCTTACTTCAGTCTACTTACTGACCTCTTTGGCAGAGTTGACACTAAAGAAATGAACTACTCAGACCTTTCAAACCAAATCAATATCCATACAGGTAG
>JAVCCX010000370.1 GCA_030765245.1 Candidatus Zophobacter franzmannii
GATGATGATGTTTGTCATGAGTGGTGGGATTATTGTATCAATCTTCTGTTCCTTCAGAATGCCCCTTTGTGCCGGACTACTTATTATGTCTATTGCCGGAATAAACTCCCTTTTTATCCTTGAATACAGTGCACCAATCTTTTTCATCCTGACTACTTTCTGCTTGGCTGTAGGTGGGATATTCTTCTTCTTAACACCCAAAAATACCTACCAATACTAATTTAAAAGAAGAATCTCCTCTTCTATTGAAGTATTGTATGCAAAGTATGATTTCTCATATTTTATTTGACAGATTCTTTAACTCTCAGAATTTACAAACAAATTACATAGAAAAATCACAAACTATTTCAAGTTGGAGGTAAATGTGATCGAGTTTAAAGATGGAGCCTGTATTTGTGGAACCGTTAAGGTTGGAGAAAGGGGACAGATTGTAATCCCTAAAAAAGCCAGAGAATATTTTAATATTAACGCCGGAGATTCCTTAATTGTCCTTGGTGACAAGAATAAGGGTCTAACTATTATTAAGGCTGATAAGTTGGAGGATTTTGCGCAGATGTTGTTGCAAAATGCTCATGAGAATAAGGAGAATAAAGATGATTAAAATTGATAAAAAGTATTGCCCTGAGAACCATCTCTGCCCGACCAAGAGGATTTGCCCTGTAGGTGCCATTAAGCAGGTAGCATTTGAAGCACCTACCGTTGATCAAGCCAAGTGCACTGATTGTGGAAAATGTATAAGAACTTGCAGAGTATTTAAGAAAGCATAGAAGATAAATCAATAAAAGTTTGTAGATAAACCCGATTTGAAGTTAGCTTCGAGTCGGGTTTTCTCATATCCAAACTCGATTTACTTTCGAACCCCTTGTATGCTTTTAGCGAAGGGACAAGCAGTAAGCACGGTGGTTCAAAACGGTAAAGTTTAAAGCTTAGAGTAGCTGTTTCCCTGCGATAAAGACTTTTTCGATTTTAGGAATCGGGGTCAGGAAGACTAATTCAGAAATTGCTGAATCTACATCTTCAGAATCAAGAGCCTTACTATCAATAAAAATCAGATCTGCTGATTTACCGATTTCAATAGAACCAGTTTCTTCCTCAAGGTGGAGAGCTTTTGCAGAACCAAGTGTAGCTGTGTACAAGAGCTCGGGGAGTTTTAACATACCTGCGCTTTGGCGATAAAGCATCATCCTCTGATGATAGAACATATCGGGTGTTGTCCCAGCAGCAATATCAGAAGCAAGTCCTATATCAATACCGGCTCTCTTTATCCGTTCTAAGGGGAATTGACCGGAATTTAGGAAGAAGTTAGAGTCAGGGCAATGAGCGATTGTGCTTCCACTATCCCTCAATAGTCCAAGCTCTGCATCAGAAAGATGAATTGCATGTCCAAATATCGACAAAGGTGAAAGTAGCTTATATTTATTGTAAACATCAGTGTAGCTTTTACACTCGGGGAACAGTGCAAGAACCTGCTCTATTTCTGCTTTGTTTTCTGAAAGATGTGTCTGAATTCGAACCTTGTTTTTCTCTGCCAAAGTCCCGACCTCACTCATAAGACTTCTGGAACAAGTAATGGCAAAACGAGGAGTGAAAGCATAATGAAGTAGCTCTGTTTTCTTGTCCCACTTCTGGCATAACTCTTCAGCTTCTCTAAGGCTCTCATTAGTTTTCTGAATCAGATATTCAGGGGAGTTCATATCCATCATGACCTGTCCCATTACAAGTCTCATCCCACTTTCGTTTCCCTTCTGAAAGGCAATGTCGGTTGCTTCATGTGATGCTTAGACATATACTCCGGCTGTGGTTGTACCTGATTTGATGAGCTTATCAAAAAAGGCTGAAGCCGTTTGCTCTGCATAAGTTGGATTAAAAGATTTCTTCTCCTCGGGGAATACAAATTCATTCAACCACTCCAAGAGGTTGTTCCGATATTTACCTCTGATATACCACTGAGAAAGGTGGGTATGGGAATCTATCATGCCGGGTAAACATAGTAAATGACTGTAATCTATAAAATCTATATTTGGTTCTATTGTAGGAGAGATAGAGCTAATCTTACCTTCAGTAATAGAAATGTATATCTCTTTGCGTAATTCGCACGCGGTTATATCAATTGGATTTAAAATATTTGTTTTTATTATCATTAGTTACCTCAATTACAGGACACATAATATGTATGATAAGTAATGGTGTAAAGCTCTTTCTTATCAAATACTGTCGACTTTATCCTATCGAATTACTACGACCTTCCCTACATTTGTTCTTTCACCTTCAACTATTGAGTAGAGATAGACGCCTGCAGGAACAGGTGTTTGTTTCGAATCTGTTAAATCCCATTCTAACTCACCCTCATTTGCTCGATAGATGGTTTTAACTTTCCTTCCTCTGATATCATATATTAGTACTTCTGAGAGTCCGTTAGTAATTAAATTACTCTTGAATTTGATCCTGTTACTTGCAGGATTAGGATAGGCAGTGGCCTTTAGGACTTCGTGTTGATTATTATTTTCCTCAAGTGATATAAAGGGATGAAGCTCAGCACATCCAATATCAGGATAGTTATTATAAACCCGCTGGTTTCCATAGATATCAGTAGTAGGTTGCTGCAAAAAATCCGTGTTAAGTGTGCCTGCATCCTTGCAAAGTGAAGTTTCTGAGGGAACATAATAGGCATCAGTTAACTCAAGAAAAGCAGGATTACTGTTAATGTTTCCCTCTCCTGAGTATCCTCCCTCAACCAGGTTGTAACGAGTATAATAGGGTTTGCTCAGATAAACTTGGAAGTTCTCTATGCAATTGCTCGTGTTACCATAAACAATATTATTTATAAGCAATGGCTTCGATTTGAATGAATGAACTGCACCGGAAAATTCATAAACATCAGGATTTAGTAGGTGGTTATCTACAATTGTATTACCCAACAACTTTGGATAGGCATAGTCTGAGCGAAGAAAAGAGCCACTTTCAAGGGCATAATTACTATAAGCC
>JAVCCX010000185.1 GCA_030765245.1 Candidatus Zophobacter franzmannii
GATTACTCTTAAGAACCTTACCCCGAAATTCGAGCGCAAGAAAGGCAAATGGTCTGCACTTTATTATCTCCATCGGGACTCATTAGAGACACTTTACAAAGACCGGAAACGATTTATCTATAGCATTTATGAACAGGCTAGCCAGAATGAGAAAGATTTCAATCTTGCGACAGCGCTTCAGCTTTATTACTATTCAGGCATACTCATTAACTCACTACCGATGAGTAGTCTTGAGTATAAGGGAGAGGAACTTGTCTCTGAAATCACAATCAGAATACAGGAAATTCTATCTGGTGTGAGCTTTGAGTATGAAGGTGACGCATTTATTCAGGATGATGTTCGTGATATCAAATTGAATGTGAACTACAAAGGCAAACCTGTTGAGCTTCTTGAGTTCACTTACCAGGAAGATAATGATCAGGTAACAATTGTTGCTCGAGGAGGCAAAGCGGTTTGCCGTCTTACAGGAGCAACAACAAGTTACAAGTCACTTGATGTTGACATTAGCTATATGTTCAGCGACAGAAAAGAGCAGTTCAAAGAGGTTAATCAACTTTGGTATGCAGTGAATAAACCTGATTATCCAGAGTCAGGCAGGAAGATAAAGCTGGGTAAAAGAAAGAAAAAGAGTAAGAAATATGATAAACAAGCCCTCACTCTCAATTTAAATAACACAGATGATTGTCAGTGTGTAGAGGGTATTAATCAAAGAACAAAAGAGTTCATCACTTGGTTGAAGTTTCCTAAAGATGTAGGCGAGTTTACACAGGATAAATTTCTTCAAAACAAGCTCAATGAGACCTTGAAATGCAATAATATAAAAGTCACAGACAAGGCTTTCACTGCCAACCTAAACAAAACCTTCGAAGGTTGGGAAGTCCGTAATATACCAGTACTTTGTAGCTATCCATCACTCAATAAACACTCTTATGAGTATTTAGTCTTGGACTTTGATAAAGCCGGAGTGCTTCAGGATGTTAACTTCACTGTTTTCAACGAACTATTTGACTCTAAGGCGGCAGATTTTAAGAAACTGAGCGGGGATACTTATCAAAAACGACATATCCTAATAAAGTTTTTAGAGAAGTATAGGTCTGCCTATCTCAATAGAGATATTAAAACACTCGAGAAGATATTCTCTGATGATGCAGTGATAATTGTAGGCCGCAATCTTCCAAAGGGCAAATTACATCGTGATGTAGAGAGTTCTGTTAGAATAGGTCAACCTGATACAGAATATACTGAAATGAATAAGAACCAGTTTATGCTTAGGCAACAAATTATCTTCAATGCTCAACGAGATATCCATTTGGGGTTCAATTCATGCAATGTGGGGCAGAAGAATAATGACGATGATGTTTATGGTATTTCCATGCGTCAGCAGTATGCTTCAACAGGTTATTCAGATGAAGGGTATCTCTTCCTACTCGTAGATTTCAATGGTAAAGAACCAATGATCTATGTCAGAACCTGGCAACCTCAAGAGTGGGATGAAGAAGCTCTATATGACCTTACAAATTACGAGATTAAGAAGTAATATTTCCACTATATCCAAGCGTTAGGTAATCTCTTGGGAAGTACTGCTTCAGCTGTACCTCTTTTTGCTTTGTCTTGAGTATCCAATGAAGTCCGTTTTCGTTTCACTCTGACAAACTCCATTAGATTGAATTTTGGGATGTACTGCTTCAGCTGTACCTCTTTTGGTGCAAACTGTGTTTGCAAAGGGGAATCGGAGTTCCCCTTCCCATAAAGCGGATAGGAATAACCCCCACCTCCCGCTCATTGCCATTCGCTCCATCTTCTCCCTTCGAGGGAAAGACAAGTAGAGTGAAATCAACAATAAATTAAACAAATTTTAAGTGAAATCAAGATGTCACCCTTAAAAGTATCCACTCTAAGGATGTTAGAGCAATTCATCGCCGTTTTGTTAGGAAAATAGCTGATTTGATTGATTTATCTGATTGTTTTCTTGACATAACACTGAATATTTGACTAATTGAAAAAAATGCAAACTGAAGGGTGAGTATGAAGAAATTATTGTTACTATTTTTTATAATATCCATGATGACAGTCAATGTATATGCCTTAGGAAAATTAGAGGTAAAATTGCTTGTTGAACTCGCACCAACTCATAAAAGTATGAAAATACTCGATGCTGATGGAAAATATGCTCCTGCTTTAATTGTTAAAACACAGTTGAAGGGTTTGGGTTTCAAGAATATCGGACGACCGACTCCACATGCTGCACAATATGATGTTGGCTTACACCAATATAAATTCTATTTGAATGACAAGCAAAGAGTAATTCAAATCACACATGCTGATTATGAACCTCTCGAAGTAAGACTTTTAGCTGATTGGGATGTTGAAGTTAAAGCTCAACGAGTCTATGAAATGGTGCTGGAGCATATGCCTGAAAAGGAATTAATACCTTTTAGTATTATTACTACTCCTGAGAAGACTACCAAATATGTTGATGGTAAATTGTTGGGAACTAATGAAAGCTATGAACTTACTCTGGGAGAGCATGAGTTAAAAGTTGAGAAGAGTGGATTGAAAACTTTAATAAAAACAATCAATGTAAGTAAAGAAAAGCCCTTTGTTGAGATGAAACTTACTAATATCGAAACTGTTGTTATTACTATAAAGAGTGTGCCTCAAGGTGCTAACATTTCTATTGATTCGAAGGACGAAGGAAAGACAGATGATCAATTATTTAGATATCCCCGTAAGTATAGCTTGAGATTATCGAAAGATAAATATGAACCTGTTGAGGATAGCATTACAGTTACAGAAGCCGGTAAAAATGTTTTCGAGTATGTATTGCTACAGAATATTTTTCCTGTCACCTTCAATGTGCAACCTGAGGGTTGTGAGATAAGTATAAACACAGAAAAATTAATTGGGATTACCAAAGAGTTGCCAATAGGTACTCATACAATCCATATAAACAAAAGTGGCTATGAAAGCGTTTCTGAGACATTTGCCATTACTCAGGATGGGTCTAAAGCATTTGCTTATAATCTGATCAAGAATACATCTCTCCTTACAATAAACACAACTCCCACTGATTGTAAAATCTACCTATTTGAGAAATTGATTAGTGGGCACACTATGGAATTATCCGCAGGAAAGCACTTAATTGAAGTTAAGAAGGATGGTTACTATGATGAAAAACGGGATGTTGAAATTGTAAAAGGAGTGGATAAAAATGAAGTCTTTTCCTTAACAGCAAAGACAGGGACACTTCAATTTAAAGTTCAGCCAATTGATGCGATAACAGACATGATAATCAACGGGAAGTCTTACAATTCTTGGTCAGGAGCAAAGGTTCTAAAAGAAGTCCCAATAGGAGAATACAGTTTAAATTCAGAATTAGATGGCTATATGAGTTCTTCTAAGACTGTGCTAATAAAGGAAAATAAAACCACAAACATTGAGGTTAAATTAGACAAAAAGATAGTATCCAAAGCAAACTTAGAAATTAATGAAATAAAAGATAGTAATTCAGTAGTGAAAAGAGATTATCCGCCTACACCCAAATTCGTTGTCTATGAAGATCCGCCTCAAGTTATTTCAAGTGTAATACCCGAATATCCTGAATTTGCAAAGAGATCAGGATTACAAGGTGATGTATGGCTTGATGTAGAGGTTCTTAAAGATGGTAGCGTTGGAGAGATTGAAGTAATTGAATCACTACAGCCAGGGCATTACGGATTAGACGAATCTGCTGTAATCGCTGTTAAACAATGGAAATTCAAACCAGCTGTGAGCAATGGTAAAGTTGTTGCATGCTGGGTGAAATTTCCTGTTAGATTCGTATTCTGATACTTTTCTTACTTATTCAATAACTTATATATACTCTCAAAGACATAGCCACAATGGATGCGGTTAGTCAGGTCAACCATCTCAACATCTATCTCGAGAACAGGTCCCTTGTGGAAGCCATAATTAACCACATCGATATGATAAGATTTGTACCACTCATTAAGGTTGCGAATATCAGCTAAACTCCAGCCACCTTCTGTTTCCATCTCCCGACCACGCTGTTGGATTCTACTCCATGCAAGTTTTGGATTACCTTTCAGCACAATCAATAAGTCAGCTGATGGGAGAGTGCTATTAACTTGTTTGAATTCGGTGATGAGCTGGTTGAGTTCGTCAGAGGTAAGTAAGCCTTCCTTTTCAAACTGATAGCAGAAAATTAAGAGGTCTTCAGCGAGCGAACGGTCCTTAATATAACTACTGTCACCACTCTTGCCTTGAAGTCGCTGTTTGCTCCTCATTTTGAGGAAATGACGCTGTAATTCAAAGCAATACTGCTTCTTATTTCCAAGAAACTTCTCAAGGAGGGGATTCTGTTCTGGTGC
>JAVCCX010000070.1 GCA_030765245.1 Candidatus Zophobacter franzmannii
CAAGAACGATGAACAGGCAGGTGAACTTTACTCACAAGTATGGAATTGTAAGGATGATAATCGTAAACAAGTAGCATCAGGGATTTACTTCTATAAAGTGAGTTCAGATGGGAAAAGTGCTATGGGGAAATTAATGATATTGAAGTAACCCTAACCCTATCAGTCTTCGCATAAAGCTACGCCCAGACAGGAATGGGCGAGGAAGTAAGAAATACTAATTGTAGTAAATATCACAACAACTCAGGAGAGTTATTTTACAAAAAAAACAGGGACACAAAATTGTGCCCCTTATAGTTTATTCAAGAAATGAAGCTTACATTCCTAATCCTTTGAATTGCTTTGCAAACTTAGGATTAGTCATCTTCTTCATCATCTTCTTCATATCTTCAAAATTACGGAGTAGTTTATTAACTTCTTGCACAGTACGACCTGCACCAAGAGCGATGCGTTTACGACGGCTACCATTCAGTACCTGAGGTTTCGCTCTCTCACGATTGGTCATAGACTTGATGATTGCTTCAATGTGAGCTAACTGTTTCTCATCAATCTTTGTATCCTTCAACATCTTGGTGTTCATTCCGGGAATCATCTTGATGATGGAGTCCAAGGGACCCATTTTCTTTATCTGCTGTAATTGACTTAGGAAATCATTAAGGTCAAATTGGTTCTTCTTCATTTTGGCAGCAAGTTTCTCTGCTTCTTTCTCATCAAAGGTTTCTTCAGCTTTTTCAATAAGACTGAGAACATCACCCATTCCAAGAATACGAGATGCCATACGATCTGCATGGAATAGTTCGAGGTCACTAACCTTCTCCCCCATTCCAACAAAGACAACAGGTTTTCCTGTTACTGCTTTGATTGAAAGGGCAGCACCACCACGAGCATCACCATCAAGTTTGGTGAGAATAACTCCACTAAAGTCCATCTTCTCATTAAACTGCTTAGCTACCGTAACAGCATCCTGACCAGTCATCGAGTCAGCAACAAAGAGGATATAATCCGGCTTGATTTGCTTCTTCAGATCATAGATCTCTTGCATCATATTTTCATCAATATGAAGACGACCGGCAGTATCAAATAGCAGAAGATTTGTCATGTCGCGTTGCGCTTCTTTCAAAGCTTTAGCTGCTATCTTTGTAACTTCATTACTATCATCATAAATAACCGGAATATTTATCTGTTTACCAAGCACTTGAAGCTGATGAACAGCAGCAGGGCGGTAGATGTCACAAGCAACCATCATAGGTCTTATTTTCTTCTTACGATAATAATTAGCGAGTTTGGCACAGGCTGTAGTTTTACCTGAACCCTGAAGTCCAACAAGCATTACGGTCGTAAGCTTATTATCAAAGACATCCATATTGAATCCACCGGTATCCATAAGACTAACAAGTTGCTCATTAACAATCTTAACAACCTGTTGTCCGGGAGTAAGTGAAATCATAACTTCCTGACCAAGACAGCGTTCTTCGACCGCCTTGATGAAGTTCTTTACTATTTTATAGTTAACATCAGCTTCCAGAAGAGCCATCCGAATCTCACGCATTGAGTCTTTGATGTTCTGCTCTGAGAGCATTCCTTGTCTTTTGAGTTTTTTAAATACACCTTGTAACTTCTCGCTTAAATCATTAAACATTTTCTATCCTTTCATGAGAGATTGGATCTGCTCAATATATGGCTTTTTCTTAAAAATATAAGAGCCTGCTACAAGCATTTCAACCCCATTCTCTATAAGTTCTGCAGAGTTTTTGTCTGTGACTCCGCCATCGATTTCGATAATAAGTCCCGGATTGTACTTAGCTTTGTAATCTCTTAGAAGTTCTAACTTCTCATAGACTACAGGGAGGAAACTTTGCCCCCCGAAACCCGGGTTTACACTCATAAGTAAAACAAAATCAAGATCAGCAATTACATGCTTAATTGTCTCTACAGGAGTAGCCGGATTGAGTGCGATCCCAGCCTTAACTCCAAGCTCTTTGATTTCCATAACAGCCCGTTGGAGATGCGAAACTGCTTCTTGATGGAAAGAGATATAATTCACCCCTAAGTCTGCAAGGGGTTTGAAATAAAATTGTGGGTTTGTAACCATAAGATGAGCATCAAGCTCAAGATTAGTAATCTTCCGAATGGACTTGATTACGGGTAATCCATATGTAAGGTTGGGCACGAAATGGCCGTCCATAATGTCGAGATGAAGAATCTCAACTCCGGCTTCACTGAGTAAGTTAATCTCTGTTTGGAGATTTGTTAAATCAGAGGCTAATAAAGAAGGAAGTATTTTAACCATAGTTTCTACTCTTTATGAAAAAGACCATGTCCTTTACTTTGTTTTTGTGTTCTTGATTCAGCCTATTCATGATGATTTTTTTGTTTAACGAGAGCTCTTGTAACCAGACACTGTTAGTTACTCCAATGAAAAGTTGTCCATGTCTAAACCCATCAACAAAAGAACGCTCTGCCATAGTCGGGCCAACTGCCTTTTCCCATGACAGAGCGAATAGTACTAAATCTCTATGTTTGTCACCGGCAATTCTGAGTAGTATCTTTTTAACACTACCACCAGCGTTACGCCAGGACATAGATTCTAACTCACTTCTTCTTAGTAGTTACGAGTGATAATCCTATCCAACTTAAGATAGCAATACCAACACTTACAAAGTAAACAATACCTAATGTGTTTGAAGTAGCATCATAAGGTTTGATTGCAATTGTTGGGATGCAGGAGATGATTACAAGAATCAAATAACCTACATATCCAATAACTTTGTTAGGTATTGCCAGTTTATCAGAGATACTCTTAGGAGTAAACTGATTGTTGATGCCTTTTGAGAGATTAATCATGATAACAGCTACAGCACCAATAACGATGATAACTGCTGTGAGTAATCCAACACCGAATAAAGCACCACCGGATATTTCTGCAAGCTTATCACTGAAGTTAACCTTCATCAAAGTGTATGAAGGTAAATAAACAGCAACAAACAAGAGGAATCCACCAATTATTCTACTAATCCAAATCTTGAGTGAACTCTCTTCGTTTCCTCTCTTATGTTTCAAAATAAGAGAAGCGAAGACGCCACCAAAGGCGATTAAGAAGAAGAAGAAATAGGCTGCGAACATAGCCTTAGGGTTATCAGTAATTAAAACGAGACAAACCATAACGACAAAAAGCAGAACATTAATGAGGATATTGCTAATAGCAAAAACATGCTTATTAGGAGCCATATCCTTTCCACCTTTGAGCTTAGCAGAGATAAAGAAAACAAGGAACACTACAGCAAAGAATAAACCGTATAAAGGAACACCCTTATTAGGATTATCAGTTACAGAACCAAGAGATGCTAATACTACAAATAGTATTGCAAGAGTAATAAATCTCTGGATCATAAACACTGTTTTGTTTGTTTTCTTCAATCCATGTTTTTGGGATTTTACAGAGTAGAAAGCTACTCCAAAAATCAGTCCAAAAATAACAAGCCAAAGGAAGAACTTACCAGTTCTTTTGCCAGCCATGATTGATTTCATTTTTTCCGGAGTCTGGGCATTGAGATCATTAATCAACTTTGAGAGATAACCTGCCTTACCTTTGATAGTCTCACCATTCTCAAGCATAGTATATGTCAGCACATACCAATCCTGGTTACGCCAAAATATATCCTCAGCTTGAAAAATGTTTTTCTCGTTTTTAGTAATAAGGACTTTAGAAAAGAGCTTATTCACAACAAGCTGTGAGCCATTCATCTCTTGGTTAGTGGGTCTGTCTGCTGCTTCGTTCTTATAAAGTCTTCCTCGATACTCAATACCGTTATAATTATCAGTATAAGAATCAAAAGAAACTTGATAAGCATCGTTACCAGAGACATTCAGATCTTTATATCCTGTAGTGACCGTGCCAAAAGCAAAGGCAAATACAAGGATAATGGCAAGCCACATGACAATCTGTTTTATCTTCATTAAAACCTCCGGGTTTATAAATTCCTAATCAAACAAAGAATTATGTTATTCCTCTTCGGCTTGAACAGTAATTGTAATAGTAGCTTTAATCTCACTATTAAATTCAACCACAATCTCCTGAGAACCTAATTCCTTTAAGTGTTTTTCAAGAGTCAGATTGTTTTTATTGATGTCAATATCTTTTTCTGCAAGAGCCTGGATAATATCCTGCTCAGAAACAGAACCGTAAAGATGATTGTTCTCATCAACTTTTCTAGCAAAGGTAAACTCTAATCCTTGAGTTTTTGAAGCAGTATCTTTAAGAGCAAGAATTTCTTTTTCTCTGATTGCAAATGCATTAGCTTCAATCTTCTCAACTTTCTTTAAGTTACCGGGAGAAGCGATAATTGCAAAACCTTTCGGTAAAAGATAGTTACGACCAAAGCCGTTTTTTACTTTTACAACAGCACCGGCTTTACCTATTCTGTGTATATCTTTAACTAAGATGATTTTCATCTAAGTCCTCCTTAGTATATATTTTTCTGAAATTGAACCAGACATCGAAGAGTCCGGTAAATGTGACCATTATCATCATATATGGATTTAGCATTAGGGCTATCATTAAGAAGAATCTTAAGATAACTGTTCTAGCCAAGAATTTACCCCAAAAGAAATCTAAAACTGCTACTCCTTGTATTAAATAAAGAGGAGCAACGATAAGAAGTCCGTTTAAAGAAACTGTTTTATTTCTAAGAATAATAAATGTTACCAATACAGCAACAAGTGCATACACTAAAGAATATGGCATCCTGATTGCCTTGTGGTTCCAGAATATCAATTTAGACTTAGATAATGCAACAGCACCGAGATAAGCTCCGGTTAGAGCAGATATCACCCATATAGCTATGCTGTAATTAGTATATGTATAAACAATAGATTGAATAAGAGATTCTATGTCGTCCTCTTTCAATCCAGAATTTATTGCATATCCTTGAACTATTTCGATTGAGCTCTTGATAGAAGTCAATATGATCTCCATCAAGAAGAACTGTCTGAACCCTGCATATAATAAAGAATACAAGGCAAAGAACAAGATAGCATACTCAAAACGTTTATGGTGAATCAGAACGTATAGGAGTATGTATACTCCAACTCCAACTCCAATAACCGAATCAAGTATCGAAACCATCGCAACCGGTTCTCCTCCTGATAGGAGGTAACCAATTAGTCCGGCAGCTAAGCTATAAACTGCTAAAATCACATATATTTGGCGGAAATCTTTTACGATGTACCTTCCACCAACACCTATGAGAAAGATCAAACCCAAAAAGGGCGAGAAAGCTGCTAAAAGCGCAGCAATAACAGCAGTGACTAACACCTTATTTTAATCAATAATATAAGGAATGAGAGCCATCTGTCTGGCACGTTTAATTTCACCAGAGAGTTTACGCTGATGTTTTGCACATGTACCGGTCAATCTTGCAGGTTCAATTTTACCAACTTCATTGATATACCTGCGAAGCATATCGTAGTTTTTATATTCTAACTTTATTTCAGAATCTTTGCAGAATGCGCAGACTCTTTTTTTTGTGAAGCGTTTTCTTCTTTTTACAAATGTCATTATAACTCCTAGTTTATATTAAAATGGGACATCATCATCAGTTATCTGGGGTGGTTTAGATGAAGCATCGGTTTTCGGAGCTTCACTCTCATTCTCAGATCTATAAGTAGCTTTGAGTGATTGAACACTATCCGCTACTATTTCCACAGATTTTCGATTCTGATTATTGCTGTCAGTGAAAGACTTGGTTTCTAATCTTCCTTCGATAAGAACAGGACAACCCTTTCCAAGGGTCGCACATCTTTCAGCTAATTTAGACCAGACAACTACATCCATGTAGCTAACCTGCTCTCTCCATTCACCGGATGCATTGTCTTTCCATCTACGGTTGAATGCAATAGAGACCTTTGCAACTGGGGTTCCACTTGGGGTATATCTTAATTCCACATCACGGGTTAGGTGACCTGAAATAATAACTTTATTTATTCTGGGGAATTTAAGATCCATAGCCATAATGTTACTCCTAGTTCTTCTCAAGTACGATCATATTGAATCTAATGAGCTGTTCATTTAACTTGTAATTACGTTCAATATCTAACATCTTATCAGTAGGTAGCATGAATGTATTAACATAGAAATACCCCTGATTCTTTTTCTCGATCTCGTAAGCAAGTTGTCTCTTGCCCCAATCTAATGTTTCTAAGACTTCACCACCCAATTGGGTGATTAAATCAATTACCTTTTGATTCTCAGCTTGTGCATCTTCTTTTGAGATGACACCATCTAAGATAAGCATGCTTTCATACTTATTCATTAATTATCCTCCTGTGGACTTATAGATCCCGACTTTTGGGTATCGGAATAGGTTAATTTGTTTCTACTAGAAAAATCAACCATAGTCTGGTAATCGTTATCGATATACATCTCGAGTAAATCTAGAACATCCAGACTAATTTTCGCAACTATCTTAAGTTCATCGGAACTGAACTTAGATAAGACATAATCCTTTAGATCATTCGATCCAGGATTATCAACACCAACTCTAATTCTTGGATAATCATTAGAGCCTTTTGATGTCTGTATAGACTTCAAACCATTATGACCGCCTGCACTTCCGCTTTTTCTAATTCGCACTGAACCTAATGGTAGGTTGATGTCATCAACTAAAACAATAAACTCATCTATATTAAATGAGGTTCTGATTGAAGTTAATGCATCACCACTAAGGTTCATATAGGTCTTTGGTTTCACAATCAGGCAATTGTGATACTCAATAAACTCATACTTGATACGCTTTTTGAATTTAAGCTCATGTTTTGATGCAAACTGGTTTGCAATCTCAAAACCAACATTATGTCTTGTATTGGTATATTTCTTACCAATATTTCCAAGGCAGATTATCAGTTTCATCACTAATTACACTCTATTACACAATTGTTCGACTAACAAGTTAGTCTTCAGTAACTTCTTCAGTAACTTCGTCAGTTGCATCATCATCATCGTCAGTTTCTTCTTCGTCAGCCTTTCTTGGTGCATGTACAATTACAAGAGTAATGTCATCTGCAATGTTGAAAGTGAATTTCTCATGACTAAGGTCAGCAACATGAATTGAATCACCAATATTCAGAGCTGAAACATCAATCTCAATAGCTTCAGGAATGTCTTTAGGTAAACATGAAACTGGTAATTTGTGCATTAGTACATCAAGGTTACCACCAAGTTTGACACCTTCAGGCTCTCCTGTAACTGAGAGAGGGATATCGATAGTAATAGGTCTTCCCGGATGGAACTCAAGAAAGTCTACATGAACTATTTCTCTTGTTACCGGGTGCATTTGCCTTGATTTAATGATAGTGTGAATTTCTTTCCCATCAACACTAACATAAAACAGAGCAGTTTCGCCAATACTCTTTTTATAGCTCTTCATGAAGCTAATCTTTTCAAGAGTAACGTGCTTTGCTTCTTCTCCACTGCCGTAAATAACTGCAGGGATGTTACCACTTTTCCGCAAATTCTTTACAGAAGATTTTTTCCTCTCAATTTCACGAATTTGTGCAGCGACTTTAAGTATCATCTGTTTCCTCCATTCTGTTATCGAAACAATATACTGAGGGATTCCTCAATATGGATTTTCTTTATTGCCATCGCTAGCATTTCTGCAATTGATAGCTGGACTATTTTATCACACTTTTCCTTTTCAGGTGTAAGTGGAATAGAATTCGTTATATATAATTTATCTATTGGAGATTTCTCTAAATTCTCTATTGCCTTGCCAGACAAAACACCATGTGAGCAAGCAGCGAAAACTTTCTTTGCTCCGTTGGCTTTAACGGCGGCAGCAACCTTACACATACTTCCGCCGGTATCAATAATATCGTCAAATAGGATTGCAATCTTTCCTTCAACATCACCGATGATGTTTTGAAGTTCGGCATTGTCATCATTACCGGTACGCCTCTTATCACCTATTGCCAATCCGCACTCAAGTCTCTCGGCAAAAGATCGGGCTCTATTAGCACCACCCGAATCAGGGGAAACAACAACTAAATCTTCTCCCTTGAATTTATGCTTGAAATATCTAGCAAAAATTGGAGCAGACATAAGATGGTCTACCGGAATATTGAAAAATCCCTGTATCTGATCTGCATGTAGATCAATTGTTGCAATTCTGCTAGCGCCAGCAACAGTAATCAAATCAGCTACTAACTTGGCTGTAATTGGTACTCTTGGCTGATCTTTTTTATCAGATCTCGCGTAACCGAAATAGGGCATAACACAAGTGATTCTATTAGCCGAAGACCTTCTCAGAGCGTCAATAATGATTAATAACTCCATAAGGCTATCATTTACCGGAAAACAAGTGGGCTGAATTATGAAGACATCAGCACCGCGAACATTGTCCTTTATTTTCACGAAAGATTCATCATTGGAAAACTTAAACAAATCTACTTGGGTCAAAGGTACTCCTGAATATTCGGAGACTTCTTTGGCTAACTTTAAATTAGCATTTCCAGATATCAATTTCATTCTTGAATACATTGTTTATCACCATTTATTGTACTAGTCTCACACACCCAATAATTGGATGCTCTAAACCTCTCTGCTGCTTCATGCATTAATTTCTCATCTTCAAAAAAACCTATGCATGTAGCACCACTTCCACTCATTATTGACTTTGCAGATCCACATTTATCAAGGTCTTTAAGAAGGGTATCGACCTCAACATACTCTTTACGAACACCTGGTTCTAAATCATTACATAAACTTTTCAAAGAGAGCCTATTTAGTGATTTACTATTGTCCGGCTGTTCGCTTTCACAGAAAAGAGAATATCCTTCTTTTGCAGAAATCTGAGTCCCTGGATTCACTAGTAAAATATTATCCCATTTAAACTCAGGAATTTCTTCAATTCTCTCACCACGACCAGTTCCTAAAGCTGACTTATATCTACTTAAAAAGAAGTTTAAATCACTACCAAACATAGCAGCAATCGTGTGTAATTCAACATCTTCTATTTCCAACTCCCAAATATCATTCAGAGTTAGAATAGTATATGCAGCATTACTACTACCTCCACCAAGACCAGCGGCAATAGGAATATGTTTATCAATATAAATATCAATACCATAATGTGGCTTAAATTTATTCATCATAAACGAAGCAACTTTATGGACTATGTTATTCTCGCCGTCGAGATAACCTATGTTTGTCAAAACATTTACGTTTGGCTTTTCTGTCAATTGAAAAGTTATGGTATCAGCTAAGTTAACCAAAGAGAAAATCGTCTCTATCTTGTGAAAATTGTCGGGATACTTCCCGACAATTTTCAAGATAAGATTAATCTTTGCGTAGGAGCTTACTGAGGCCTTTTTTCTTAAGCTTCTTTGTAGCTTGCTCGCCATAGTAATAGTAATAATAGTAATAGTAATAGTAATTATGTTTATACTTAGAATAGTATTTTTGAGTATATATCCCGTTTACAACGATTCCATCTATAGACTCATCAATATTCTTGAATAACTCTTTAGTTCTTAAGAAAACTTGCTTTTCTGTCCTACCGATTCTGATTACGATAATCTTCATATCCACTTTCTTAGCAAGGATCATTGCATCTGTAACTGCGACTACAGGTGGCGTATCAAAAACTATGTAATCATAATAGTCTTTAA
>JAVCCX010000050.1 GCA_030765245.1 Candidatus Zophobacter franzmannii
ATCAATATCATCCAACTTGAAATCAATCTTATCAAGACGATTGAGGATTTTCACAATTATCTCGTTTCTTGCCCCAACAGTCCTGCCAATTTTAGTTGAATTCAAGTCGAGGTCTTCAAACAGAGCATTAAAATCTTCTTCGGACTCAGTTCCCATTGTGCTTTGCTCAATGTGGTTCAGCACAGCTTGCAGATCTTCCAGAATGTAATTACTTTCACTTTCGATGTCAGCATTTCCCTTCTTTGCCAGTTCAGAAAACAGTTCTTTTGGTAATAAGAAGTAACCAAGCTTCAGAAGTGATTCTTCTTTAATGGCACCCAAAGTCTCACTGTCAGTCACCTTCTTGTAATCAGTAACATCCTCACCAACCAATAGTTCATTGGCATATAAGTATTGCTTTTCGCTCAGGTATTTATAGAAGATAAAACCGAGGATGTAATCCCGATAATCATCTGCACTTATCTTTCCTCTCAGTAAATTTGCAATTCCCCAAAGCTGGGCTTCTAATTGTTTCTTTTGGTCTTCTGACATATATATTTTCCTCACTGATTATATTCTGATATTTTGCCAATTGTTCGATTCTGTCTTCTTATGTCAATTATTCATTAAAATCTTTTCATTGTTAACAAACTTATAGGTTTATACATTTATCTCTGTATTTTCTTAATTCTCGCCACACTACACAACATTAACACCTTACTCTCACCTTTCTCCCTTTACTCTCCCATCCAACAGAAGCATCATTCTTGCATGATCCTTGCATGAAACATGCATCAGCATGCAGGAATCATGTAAGTTTCATGGTGGATGCATGGAGGTCTTATACTCGTATTGAATGGGGGATAAATGAGGGAGATTTGGGACTAATTTGAAATAGTTTCGAATTTCAAGAGTGAAAACAGTCTTTTCAAGAGCTATATATAATAGGGGAGGAGTGGGGGAGTGAATGCTAAATGCAAGATGCGAGGTGATAAGAACCACCCCGCCGTTTTCAACGGCACCCCTCCGTAGAGGGGAATTAAGAATGCAAATGCACAAATGCAAGATGAATGCTAAATGCTAAATTATGAATTATGAATTACAACTGTTACAAATAATATATCGCTTACTTATAATTTTCAAGTATTTTAATGAAGTTCAACCCATATAGGGTAGTGGTTTTGTTAGGATCGTTACCCCAGGTTTTACCTGGGGCTACTCACATTCAACCCATAAAGGGCTGGAGATCTTAGGGTATCGTTTCTATGGGCTTGTGCCCATAGCTATTCATGTTCAGCCCATGAAGGGCTGACAGTGAAGTATCCACATTCGCTATTCCCCGAACTCACGTCGCTCGTTATGGTGACAGCTCAATATCTCGATTTGGTAAGACACTTTTCGTGTATTTCTTCTTCTGTGCCTTCTGTGCTTTCCGTGGTCAAAGTCTTTCTTGAACTAAATTATGTCTTAGTTGTTCGGCTTGCGAACTCCTCACTTAGTTCGTCGGTTCTTTCGTGTCTTTTCGTGTATTTCGTGGTTAAATCTTAACTCTTCCTAACCTACCTACTCTTAACCATAATATAAACAAAGAAGGGAGCACCTAAGAAAGAGGTGATTATCCCGACTGGGAGTTCCATCACTGCAAGGTGCATGGCGAGGAAGTCACAGAGGACTAGGAAGATAGCTCCGACGAGGATACTTAGAGGATAAACCCTCTTTTGGTCTGGTCCGATGAGCATACGGACAATATGCGGGATGATAAGACCAATGAATCCGATGATTCCGGCAAAGGAGACAGTTACTCCAACGAGCAGGGAAGTAATGATGAAGATTTGAATTCGAAGTCGCTTAACATTTATTCCTAAGCTTTCAGCGGAAAGGTCACCTGTACTCATGATATTCAGTTTCAGAGAAAGAAGATGTAAGTAACCTAATAGTCCAACTGAGATAATCCCGATAATCCCAAAGACCTGCCATTCACTGTTAGTAAATACGCGCCCGAGATTTCCCATTAAAACATTAATGATCATGCCAATCTCTTTCTGATTAAGATACATCAGAAGTGAGATGCAAGCTGAGAAAAACATTCCTGCAATAATCCCTGCGAGAAGAAGCTTTGCTGTATCTCTCCAACCACCGATATGGGCTATTGTCCAAACAAGGAACATAGCGAGTAGTGCTCCTGCAAACCCGGCTATTGGCATCAACCAAACCATACCTGAAAGTCCTGCCATGGTGGCAAAAAGAGCACTCCCTGATGAAATCCCAAGGATATATGGTTCTGCTAGTGGATTGTTGAGCATCATCTGATAGATTGAACCGCAACCAGCGAGAATAGCTCCGACAAGCAGTCCAAGTAGAAGACGAGGAAGTCGCACTTGTTGCGTGATAATGCTTGAAGAGGTGTCAAAGGTCAAAAAGAAGTAAACCAGTATAGCCCCTGTAATTATCACAAGTGTAGTTACAAGTGGAAAGCGTGATTTCTTAATTTGCATGAGACTTAAAGATCTCCTGAAGGTCTCTTATTCCAAGGACAAAACGAGGTCCTGCCCGGAATATATGGTCTGAGTTTAGGTTGGATTCATTATAGACAGCCTTGTTCTTAACTGCTGAGATATTATTCCATCCCTTGCGTTGACTTATC
>JAVCCX010000371.1 GCA_030765245.1 Candidatus Zophobacter franzmannii
CTTCAATTCTACAAGTAGGACAGTTCAGGCAGTAGTTAGATCAATCTCTTTATTAAGTTATGAACCTTCGTGACTCCGCATTCAGGGAGTGGATTATCTTTATCTCTATCCATTATTTCAGCCATTTGAACAGCATATTTAGTCTTTGATAATACTTTGGCAAAGTTATATCGAGCTTTTGTATAACCTCTCACATATTTTCTCAACTCTGAGATAGCGTAATGACATCCGGATAGATGAGGTAATTTTTTAAGTTCTTGTTCAGGAATAAAGTGCATCAGAATCCAGAGTTCAAAGCAGGGGTTACTAATTGATAGGTTGTATCCTTTATGTTTGCACTCCTCAGCTATTTCAGGCAAGTCCATCCAACTATCCTGGTCAATCACAACCCAATATTCATCCTTATATCTTTTATAATCCTTCGCAGAACCATGTTGTTTTTTCTCTCTAGCAACATACTCATCAATGAGACCAACAATATACTTAGGTGCCGAATGTCCGATAACAGTCCTTTCTAAATAGATGAAGGCTATATTCTCTTTAACAATGGTGCTTAGAGCTTTGAAGTATGCCGGCTCAGTCTTACTCCCCTCTGTTGAGATGATAATCTTTTTAATACTTCTCGTTCTGGGGTGAGTAAACGGTTTTATCTCTCGTATTCTGCTAATTGCCACTCCTACTCCTTATTGAAAAGTTCAATCACCGGGATAGCTCCATAGCGACCACTTAAATAGTCCCTGGCAATCTGTTTATCAAACCTCTCTTTAAATTCCTCTAAGGAGTATAGCTCAGAGTAATGCAGATAATTTTTCTTAATGAACCAGAACTCATCTCGTCTAAAAAGTCTCAAATCAAGGAGATTAGTGTCATGAGTAGTTGCAATCAACTGACTATGATTAGTTCCCTCGAATTTGAAATACTCTTTAAACAGCCCTCGAGTTAAGACAGTATGTAAACTACGCTCAATCTCATCTATCAAATAGACTGAGTCATTGTTCTTCAAATCATACAGGATAGGCAGTAGGTCTAACAGACGACTCGTTCCATCTGATTCTTCCCCAAGGTCAAAGTCTATCATCTCTTCGCCGGGAATCTGATGCGAGAAGACAATTTTATCAGCCTTGATTTCACCCTTATTCTGGGATACTGCATACAGTTCTCGCCCGGAAGTCAAACCTCTAACAAGAATAACCCCACCTTCCCGTATATTTCGTCTAATATCATCCTTCATCTTAGAAGGAATATTCACTCTCGCATCGTCAAAGGAATAGCTCCTTTTTGTAAGGTTCGAGATCCCTGTATCAAGTTTACTTAGCATTGTTCGCACAAAGTGGTAGAATTCATCATCTGTCAGGATATTGAATACATTCAGGAACTTAGTATTAGGGTAGATTATCTTTAGTTTAGTCGCAAACCAACCTGTAATGGCTGTATATTCAGGGGCGTAACTCTTCAGTATCTGATTTAGACATAATTGATTAGGAGCAGTTGCAGTTTCTAAATAAGCCTGATGAAAAGCTAAACTCTTTTTGTCATTAAGTCGCAAAGAAAGCTTAACCTTCACTACACGGTGTTCATCCGTTTCCCGCTGAAAGAGCATCTTCGGCTTCTTATTAATGAGCTGATAACACCACTCATCTACAACTCTATTCAAACTAACCTCATACCCGTACACATAGACTTTTTTATTGGAGGAGAATGTGAACTCAAACGAACTGTTTTCTTTGGCAGAGTCAGCACTCATCTTAAAGCGAGGAATAGAGATTATCTCAGCATTACCGGGACCATTGACAATAAGTCGCTTACCGATATCAACAGCCTTACGAGATTTGATTTACCCGAAGCATTCGCTCCATAGATTAAACAAGCCTTTAGAACATCCGGATTCTTACCCGGAGTCTTAATCACATGGTCTTTATTCTTTCTTGGTGTACCCGGAAAGAGTCTAAAATCAATCTCATTGTAAAATGAAAGTATATTATTACAAACAAATCTGATTAGCATTCAAACCTCCTATGAGATAATTATCACCTATCAACCACCATTAGCCCCTAATGTCAAGCTAATAATTCCCACTTAGGTGATTTTATCACTTAATTGAGTATATTTCAAACCTAAAACGGTCTCAAACATAATATCCTTCTTTCGCAAAGACCAATGGTTATATCTTCTTCTATTCTTTCTTCTCCCTTCCCCCATCTTGTACATAAATTTGGCATTCTCTTCTTTCGTGCTTTTCGCGGTTAACAATTCTTCAATCTTTCTTCTCCCGCTTTCACATAAATACATCTCATATCCTTTTCCGTGCTTTTCGTGCCTTCCGTGGTTAAAAAATCTTATCCCCATTTTCCCATCTTGAACATCAATTCACTCTTATCATTTTCCGTGCTTTCCGTGCCTTCCGTGGTTAAAACTCTTATCTCCCTCTTCCTATCTTGTGCATAAATTTGGCATTCTCTTCTTTCGTGCTTTTCGTGGTTAACAAATCTTATCCCCATTTTCCCATCTTGAACATCAATTCACTCTTATCATTTTCCGTGCTTTCGGTGTCTTCCGTGGTTCAGACTATTCTCTGACTGTTCC
>JAVCCX010000229.1 GCA_030765245.1 Candidatus Zophobacter franzmannii
AGGAAACGGGAAATAAATGAGTAAGATTTCGGTAAGTGAGGACTCGGGATTATTCAAGAGATAAAAGGGAGTAAAAAGAGAACTATTTTAGCTTTTTTGAAAATAAATCCTCGAAAATGTTAAAATCGTGCGTACTAATAAGTAGAGGGGGGAATTAAATGCAACGCTGACGCGTAATTCTAAATTCTAAATTATGAATTATGCGTCAGCGTTGCATTTCTAATTCCCTTTCTTAATTCCCCTCTTTGGAGGGGTGCCTGCTTTGCAGGCGGGGTGGTTATCTTATTCCTCACCCTTGCTTGTCAGTGCTTGTCAGGGCGTAGCTTTACGCGAACACGAAGACCGAAGGGGAGAGGAGAAACTTTCTGCATAGAAAGTTAGGTGAGGGGCTTTCCTTTCTTATCATTTAGAATTTAGCATTTAGAATTTAGCATTTGCATTTTCCCCTTCTACTTATACTAACTATCTTAGCACCTGTTATGACTCTCGTGTGGATAAGGAATATTTAATTTCAGTTGAACAAAAACTCCATCCAATATTTACCCGAATTAACTCCAATTAGCTTTCCTCTTGCTCCATTAGAAGAGAGGAAGGCAAGAGGGTGAGTGGATGGAACTTGGTGAGTCGTTTGTTTTGATATGGGGAGGTAAAGTCATGGTAATTTACCGGAAAGAACCTAAGTAGTACTTAGTTAATAGTATGATATATATTACTTTAACAATCTATGCAGATGCGAAAGGACTTATCCTGGAAGAACCACGAACTGAAACTCGATACAAAAGGCTGACCAAAGCCTAACAACATAGAGGACTGAATATAAGAGTGGAGATTGATTGTCTCCACTCTTTTTGGATAAATGCGAAGAAGAAAGAAAAGATTCAAACCTCGCGGTTTGATGACAAGCTGGAAGCATGTCCTACATGTACGGCACGCATTGCGTGTACAGTGGGATAACAGCGGGAAAACTGCGTCTTGTGAAGTAAAGCGTAATGGGGGAGATTTGACAGACATTTCGGGAGTAAAAAGATAACAGTGTAAACCTCAATATGCAATTTAGCATATAGAGTATGAGCATAATAGCTCTGAGGAGAAGCCTTCACTAAACCACCGAAACGGTTCTTGAGATATTGCTGGGTTCAATATTATACACCAGCCCCAAAATGGGCCGCATGCAATGCCTTAAATTATGATAGAAATTACTATTCTGTTACGAAGAAGTATCCTGATTCATTCACTACAGTAATGCAGGAATTCCCATATATAATGAATTCATTATAAAATTCATCTCCAAACTCAGATACGCTATTCAATTCTGTTGTGACACCCTGGAAATCTCTAAAATAAAAATGAAGGCTACTATCGCTAAACTCAGATGGGAATGCTACATATAACAATGGATTGTCATCGTTGATATAGTCAAAGATGAAGTTAGTGGTTATCTGTTGATTAGCATTGTCCAAGAAATCAAGTCGAACTGCTGAAATTGGGTTATAACCAGTTATGGTCTCAACCTCGGATAACTGGATGTCATCACCAACTGAAAAATAAAATGGAAGATAGTAGGCTGGGAGCATAAACTGATGCTGATAAAGGGATAGATTAACATCGGAGCTTGTATTAGTTAGAGACTTTGTAATTGTCTGATGAGGGGAGCTGTCATAGGTTGAGAAATAGTAGCCGGCATTGTGACAGGTTATAAGTGCTTGGTCATTATCCAAAGTGAAATGGTAACCATCAAGATCAACACCTAAAGGATAGGAATAGAACCTATTTCTGGAATCCAGATCAAAGAAGATTAGGTTATTTGCTGTTGTATCACTTTCAAATTCAAGAGCAGGATCAATATCCTCCAGAAGTTCGTTAAGGTCATTACTACTACCATCTCTCAGGGAAATCCTATACGCTGATGATGTTAAACTCATCGAATACTGGTTAAACATGTCATTTGCCTCTATTGGTATACTAGAAGCTGTCTCAAGGTCTAAAAAGAGATTGCCCGCATATTGATTTGTAACGTCAGATGGCAGTATTGTGAAACATGAAACTCCATTTGTTGTTAACTTGGTATCTGGCACCAATAAAGGGAAAGTGCAATTAGTTTGTTGTGGTGATAAGTCTGCAAGGAATCGACTACTGGATCGTGTAAATGGGATAGATACTATATTATCATCAACATCGAATCGTTTACTTCTATCACTTGTATCTGACTCCTCAGTATAATATATGCTAGCACTGTTAGCTGAGAGCTGGGCATCAAATAGAACAGAATTTGAATTTATACTGTTTTCAAGAGGCAATTGAAGGAGAAAGTACTGATCCGTTGGTAGTACAGTGATTGGTGTACCACCGTTGTACAGGCTTACATTGAGAAACATATTAGCGTTCTCAATAGTGTAGGGATTGCCCTGAAAATAGTCCTGTAGAAAACTTGTCCCTGGTGTTAAGTCTATATCAACACGATTACAATCTATTGATTCAGTATTTATAAATGTAAAACTGCTTGTCTCCAATTCGTTAGTTGGTCGTGGAAGGTGGAGATTAATCAGATTATCACTAATACTGTAATCACTGGTAAAATGAACTGAGCTCGAGTTAATCCCAAAATAGACGAATCCTGCTGATGTCGTAAAGTGTTCTGAATCATATTCGGTATCATAATGTTTTAAATCTACAGTTGCTTTGTTGCCATCATCGGAGACGGTGAAGAGAGAAGTCTCGCTTTGTAGATTAAATGAAGATTCTGGGATTCCAATCTCAATGTATTCATCATCCTCCAAAAGGTCGATCATGGCATTGTTACTAAACAAATTGATAGATATCGGGACAGAGTTGTTCGATAGGGTATATGGTTGGCCATTAAACAAAGTGGTGCTGAATGGGAGAAAAGAGGAGTAGTCTATGTCGATTCTATCTATATTTGACGCTGAGTTTGTATTAGATATGGTTGTATTCCCATAATTTATCCATACATCAGAATACGGTAAAACAATTGATTTTGCCTTGGTTGATTGATCATAGTTTGAGAAAAAGAGATCACAGGTACTGTTCAAACCAAAGTAAGAGTAGTCATCTGATGTTGTATAATGACTATCATCATAGGTGTCTACTTCTGAGAGATAGTCAATATTGAGGGATCTACCAGTGTCCTGATGATAGAATAGAAATTCAGCTTGCAGGTTGGCAGGAACGCCTATCTCTATATACTCATCCTCAGGTAATTCTGAGATATTTACACCATTATTTAAAAAACTGAAGTGATAGATTTCCGTAGGTACATCAAGGTTGAATGAGGTAGCCCCAAAGTACTGGTCCCAACCGGTAAGAGTATTATCGCTATAGATTTCTAAAGATGTGTCAGGTATGTTTATGTCATTTAAGTCGATAAAAACATTGTCCACTAACACTGAGGTAAAAGAACCATCCAGGGGAATACGATGAATAGACTGCGTATCATCTTGTAAAACGAATAGATAATCACCCGACTTATTCGGATATGCGATAAATGAATCTTGATTGCTTTCCCAATAATCACTGTCGATATCAAAAGACTGAGGGAAACCCTGACTATTTAAAATCAATAGATCCGGTGGGTTAACATCAATGCTCTTAAACTCAAAGGTTGCAAATTCATCCCCAAAAGTAATTGTCCCAAAATCAATCGAGAAAGAGTAAGGATGGATATAGATATTATCATATAATGAATAAAGCTGTTGAATGCTTGAGGGAGGGATACTCGGTCTATATATTATATCATCTTCGCTGAGGTTGGCTGGGATATAGGCTTTAAAATCATCTGAAAGGATGAATTTAGCAGCACCAGTGTAGGGGATTAGTAAGTCATTATCGGTATCTACTTTGTCATAAATAGTAAACTCTATCGATTTGTTTAGATTGAATGAAAGATACCTTGCGTTGTTGTTTATATTCTCAAACTCAATTGGCTCTAAGTACTCTTCTCCCCAAGACACAATTTGTAAATCAGCTGGTATCTCTGACATTGATACAAATGCCTTAACATAATCTTTGAAAACTCTTGTGTCAGAATGTATCAGTACAGAATCACGGTAAACACCTACAAAGTAGGTTTCCGATATAGGTGTGAAATGATTTGAGATAAAAATTGAATCTCTTGATGTGAAACTATCCACAGTACCAAACCAGATATAGTCATCTCTAATAAGAATGGTATCTGCAATTGCTTCCTGCTCAATTAACAAATAAGAATCATCATTTTGAGATGGGATGTAGTAATTCATCTCCTCAGATATCACTGAGTCAATATAGTATCCCGGGACTTCACTTTCAATTAGAGAGAATGGGTCAACACCTGCGGGAAATCTATCAGATTCTCTGAAACAGCTACTTAAAATAAGAGCAATAAGTATTATAATAATATATATCAATTTCTTCATTGTTTACCTTACACTCCCGTTTACTTTGAATCCAACTCCAAAACTTACATTGTCGTTACTATCATTTGAAACCGTTCCGTTAATCTCAAAATGGCTGTATTGAAAAAACAATCCTCCACCATATACCGAGGAAGGTTCATTGTAGTTATCAATTATATAACCTAAAGGTGAATAATAAAACTCATGTGATCCCCATGATGCATAGGAAAATAGTTTTAAAGAATTGAATATATCATAACTGACAGAGCCCAAATATAAGAAGTTATTTTCATCTTTATCAGCAACTTCATAATCAAGGGCAATGTTTGTTACTTCTGCTCGAAGATAAAGTTTGTTTTTTTTGTTATAAAGCCATATTGAGTTTTGAATAGAAGAGAGAACATCATACCAGAAATAAGAAAAGGCGTATCCGGTTGTTGCTTTGCCGTTAGCATGGATAAATTCCTTTTCAATTCTAGTTAGTCCACCATAAGCATTGTATAAAAGGTCATAATTCCCATCTAAATAAGAGAGCTCAAGTCCATAATTAAAACCGGAGTCGTTTGCCTTCAATCCAATAGAATAGGCATCTCTGTATGCTGAATCCTTCTTGTAATGGTTGTAGCTGATGTTAGTTGTGAAAATACCTTTAGTTACAGTAGCAGCGTTAGCAAGAGAATAATTGTTAGTCCCAATTTGGTAATAACTACTACTCAGAGTAAAGTAATAGGGGAGATTGTCTAACGCTTCAATAGTCGTTTTTGCAAGTAAATAATCAGCATTAACCGAAAGTGCCTTCTTGAGATATGCTTTAGATGTTTTAAGATAATATAAGTATGAATAACTCAGTCCTAAAGCAGTCAGATCAATCTCTTTATTCTCTGAGAAGAGAAGTGCATTCTGATAGTGATGAATGCTCTTATAATAGTCCTTTTCAAGATAATAGAGATTACCGAGAATTCTGGAAAATGAATAATTCGGATTACAAAGATCTAATCCATTTTCTGCAGCTATTTTCGCTTCATCATACTTCGCCATTGCAATAAGGGAATAACATAAACCTTCATGGGCAAGAGTATTAAGAGAATCTATCGCGATAGATTCTCTATATCCTAACTCAGCGAGAATGTACTGACCATTTAGATAGTAGGAGTAACTCTTTTCTATCTGTGAAACTGTTGGGTCTGCTGTAAGATAGCTTGAGCTCAGGATCAATATGAGCAGTAATAGTAATTTACTTCCTAGTTGCTTCATATTCTGCGATGTATGGACATGCTGGTGAGTATTGTATTACGAAACTATATGTTTTTTTAGCATTCATCATATCACCTGAATACAGCTGACAGGCAAGTAAGTAACACCTACTATCTAAATCATATGGATAAACCTTAAGCACTTCATTAAAAGACTTTGCAGCTTTATTCCAATCTTTCAGAGCAAAAAAGCTATATGCCTTCTTGAATCTTACGGATGTGTTGTGGGGATATTTCTTGAGTATTTCATCACTACTGGCAATAACCTTCTCCCATTCACCTTGCATATAGGCTACTGAGACTAATCCTTCGATTGCCTCTAAACATTTCTCTTGATCGTAAGCTGTCTCGTAATGTTTAACTGCGTTGTCATAATCTGCATTGAGATAATACAGCCAACCAAGACGAAGATTTACGAATACATCATCTTGAGAGTTGGTATATAACGACTGCATAGCTTCAATAGCTGCTGTGTATTGATATTTAGATTCATAAGTGTATGATCGGGATAATGGTGATTGAGCTTGTGCTAATAATAACAAACTCATCAGACTAAGGATAACAATAACTAAGACTTTTTTCATTTATTTCTCCAAGGGCTTTAATACTGTTATTAATTCTGTTGTGAATATCTTTGCACCAACAGCATTAAGATGATCTCCATCACCATAACCTGCATCAGGTATTGGGAACTGAGAAAAATCATAATATGTTACATTATAGTTGGTTTGGAGATATTTATAAACTTTTTTATGATTTTCAAAGAAAATATCAGGGATTTTTTCATAATATCCAGGATGAACCGGAGTATTGACTAAGATAATTTCGATATCATTCTCGGCACATAATTTACAAATTTGGATAGCTGAAGCATACATTAGTTCAGAAATACCAGCATTTTTACCATCTTTGTTATAATGAGCTTCTAAAGAGTGTTTGATTGTTTCTTGTGATAAGTTGCAAGTACCATTATAACGATAATACCCTCCAAACGGGTAATTTGCAATATCAGGTTCTTTATTACTTTTTAGGTACAAATACAGGTGTAGATTATTTGAGAAATCTATCGGCAAACCCCAATCGTATTTCAATTTTGTATAAAGCAAATCAATATCATGCTTAGAAGTGAACACATTCTCTTCTGATTCAATTATCGGGTAATATCTATCTAACATAACATTTCTTCGTGTTTTAAGCATTTCATCATCATAAAGGGTAGAAAAATTATGATATGAGAAGTTTAGTACAATTCGTTTTGGTTTGTTATGCTGGAGAAAATATTTCAGTTTAATATATGTAAGAAAGTAGTTCTCACTGTTTTTTGATAGATTTACTGTATTTGGCATAACTTCTGGATCAATTGCACATTGAGTATGAGAGTCACCCATTATGTATGTTGTTTCATCTAAAACAAAGTTAGCAGGGTCATAAATAGCAGGTAGGAAGACAAAACGGTTTATTATAGTAAGAATCCCCATAATCAGGGTTATGGCAATCAACGTCGCAATAATGTAAGTAATAATCTTTTTCATAATTTAAAATTGGAAGTAGAGGAATTTGTTTTCATTGAAAATTCCGAAACTAATGACCAAGCAGAAAGTGACACTAAAAAAGAGTATCTGCTTCCAGGGTTTAATCTCAGTTATTTTAGATAAGTTGTAGTTCAATACTCTGTGGATAATAGCCATAAAGATAATGAATATTATGGAAAGAATAAGATCTGTAAGGGTTAAGCCGGGGAGAAAGCCTTTCCATGAAGTCTTACTGAAGATGTTTCCTAATATGTAGAAAGCATCATTTACTGTTTTAGCTCTGAAAAAAACCCACGCGAAGGATACTGCAAAAAAGGTTATAGTTACATTTACTAATTTTGGCAATTTACTACTGATAGGTTTAGTAAATTTATAGATAAGTAAGTAAAGACCGTGAATGAGACCCCAAAGAAGGAATGTCCAGTTAGCACCATGCCATAGTCCACTTAGGGTAAAAACAACTAAGAGATTAAAGGTAGTTTTTATTAATGATGCTCTACTCCCACCTAATGGGATATAGAGATAATCTCGAAACCAGGATGACAATGAGATATGCCAGCGGTTCCAGAAATCTTTTACATTTATAGCATTATAAGGGAGTTTGAAGTTTTCAATTAAATCAATTCCCATTACTTTAGCGATACCTATTGCTACATCACTATACCCACTAAAGTCACAGTAAATTTGAAAGGTAAAAAATAGGATTCCTAAGACCAATGTAAAACCTGAATAGTCAGTTGGATTTGCAAAAACTACATCTGCAAACAAGGCAAGTCTGTCAGCAATAACGACTTTTTTGAAGAATCCCCAGAGTATTCTTGCTGAACCATTAATAAGGTTATTGATGTCTACTTTTCTTTTCTTCTTAAATTGGGGAATAAGATGGCCAGCTCTTTCAATTGGTCCTGCAACAAGTTGTGGGAAGAATGAGACATAAAGTGCAAAGTAGCCCATGTGTCTCTCTGCCTTCATTTTATTGTTGTAGACATCAATGGTATAACCCATTGTTTGGAAAGTATAAAAGGATATGCCAACAGGCAAAACTAATTGCATTAAGGCAGAATCTGGAGGGAGAGATATTTGAGGAATCAATTGGCTTATGTTAAAAAGGAAGAATTTGAAGTATTTGAAAACAAATAACATCCCTAAATTTGTTAACAAGCTAAGTCCGAGAAGAATCTTCTTTGTTGTCTTCTCTGTTGCTTTCTCAATACCGATAGCAGCAAAGTAATCAACTACTATTGACGTGATTATTAAGAGTAAATAAGCAGGCTTCCAGCAACTGTAAAAAAAGAAACTAGAAGCAAGTAATAAACTCCATCTACCTTTATGTGGGGTTATAAAATATAAACCCAATAATATCGGTAAAAAAACAATAAATTCTAGAGAGTTAAAAAGCATTAATCGATTCTTTCAACCTCAATACAAACTTTGTTATTTAAGCACATTTGCAACTTTTCTAACCCCATTTCCTTATCAATAATTAGTTCACCAGTGTAGTTCCGAGTTTTATTTTTCATAAATGATACATCAGTATTAGACTCGATATGAATTTTTGCATTGGTGTCAACTGCTTTGTGAGAGGAGGTTGCAGAAAACAGCTTTGGCATGAATGCTTTGAGGAATAGGATTGATTTCTCTTTGTATGGAGGGAAGAATATTGATAGAGGTGGTTTGTCAGTCCAAGTAATATCCTTGTCTTTTAAGTACGGTAACCTTGAAAGCAGAACAGAAAATGCAAACAGGGCAGAGTTTCTTTTACCAATATAACTGAAACAATTAAAGATACCTTCATATACTGAAAAGTAGAGGATTGCTCCAAAGTTATTCTTTAGACTTAGGTTACCCATCAAATCAACTTCAACTATCCAGTCCTCATCCTTTTCCAATCCATTATACTTTGTTTTGAAATGATATTCATCCTTAACCTTCAAATGCAAAATATCCTGAAGTGTCGACTCAGGTAAGAGTGGAGATATGACATCATCCTGTTTAGGAATACTATAAGGAATGAAAGTATACTGGTCATTCTCAATCTTTTGTTTAAAATTAACCAAGTAAGCCTTCAATGTAGGAGAACCGGCCTCAGGTCCAAGCTGGATATTGAAATGTAAATGCGGAACTTCTGATCTACCTGAATTACCAACGGCCCCGAGACGAGTACCTTTAGTAATATATTCACCTTGTCGAACAGCAATACTTCCGGGTTTAAAATGACCATACATGGAGCAAATTGTTCCCCAATGCTGTATGATTACATAATTTCCCCAGTTATCAGTTGTATTTATCTGGTGAACAGGATTATCAGGGATCCCATCGAGGACTTTTACAACATATCCTGTTGCAGATGCCAAAACGGGTTTGCCATAGCAATAAAAATCACTTAGATGTTGTCCTTCATTCCGATGATTGCTCTGGTCTTTGTCGTAAATCTCAAAGTCCCAGGCAAATCTCCATTGCTGCTGATGAGTATGGTCTCCATCATTTCCCTGGGTTATGGCCCACTCACCACTAAAGGGAAGAAAGAATTGGGAAGTGCCGGTTTGATAAAATCTATCAATTCTTGTATAATAATACTCCAAGTTCCCTTCCGGATGGAAAATTCCGAAATCAACTACATAAGGTTTACTATTAAGTAGCCTTAAACGCATTGCATATACATAGATGAATATTGTTATGCAGTATGGAAAGGCAAAAGGAGGGACATCGAAGTTGTATAACATTGTCTGGAAGGAAAAGGCTATTATTAAACCTGTAATCGCTGCAACTAAGGCAATTAAGTATGATGACCAACTTGGGATGAAGAAAACTCCTCCAATCGCGATAGATATCAAAATTAGGTTTAAGCTCGGGAATAGTATCTCACCGGTAGGAAAGTTATTGAATACTGTCATAAACAGATAACTTAGGGTGTAGCCTACTAAGGATAGAACAAATCCAATTCGAGAAGTAAACAGCAATGCAATGCTAACCAGTAAACCTGCGACTATATTTGGTTGAAAGAAGATACTTCCAAGGCTTTTAAAGTACAACTCAGGATATCTGGCAACTTCCCAATTCACTGATACTAATAGAGACCGTACTTCTCCCAACAATGTTCCACCCAGTCTCAAATAGAAAAAACAAAGGAATATGGCAACGATAGAGAATGACAGACTCATCGACGGGAAATTTAAGTAACGGGAGATTATCGAATTCAGGGTCATATAAGTAAGTAGAGTTAATACAGATGCAATTATTAAGAGTGGTAAAAACAAGAAAACACTAAACTGCTCAAATGGGAAAAAATAACCAAATCCCAAAGATACCAGTAGACTATTAAATCCTGCTAAACCTGAAGGGCTATCCCAACCTTCGAAACGGAAAATACGTGAGAATGCTAACCCTATCAAAGCACCCAATAATCCTGTGACCCCAGTTATTGGTTCGATCATAGTAGCGATTATCAATATTAAACCGACAATCCTCTCATTACTGAAGAGGATTATCGAATAACAGTTCAATGTAGCATCTGCAAATGCTTTAATATTCTTATGAATAGTCATGCTATCCTTATATTATCTAAGATGTTCAGGGATTCGTTCTCTTCTTTGGATATCATCCAAATGTTCTCTTTCTCTAATTAATTCAACGTCACCAGTTTCAGTAATCAAGACGACATTAGGTCTATACTCAATAAACTGCATCCATTGGGTTACA
>JAVCCX010000021.1 GCA_030765245.1 Candidatus Zophobacter franzmannii
AATCGAAGAACCACTTCTACCTGCGATGATAATTGCAGTTAGGATTGGGGCAAGCTCATTTACCATTGTAACTGAAAGCATATCAGCAAGAAAAACACTGGCTCCAAATTGGCGCAGTTGATTACCCGATTGAAGTGCCATAATGAATCCGAGGATTAAGGAGAGTAGAGCAATAATGCCGACAGCATCAAGTCCAAGCAGGATACTCTGCTGTACAAATGAACCTTTTCTTTGACCTTTCCTATAAAAGATGTCATGGAATGACCAGAACACGATATCAGAAGCTAAAAACATAAGATCGGTAAAGTCTTCCTTCATCGTATAGAACTTATCCCCTAACTGCTCAAAGTAGTTTATCTTCTTAACATCGTACGCTGATGCATCCGGTTGATATGAGAACACATCAAGTGTATCAGATATCTTCTGGGGTATTTTTTCTACTGAAATACCTTCGTAGTTATGAGTAATACTGTTGATAAGGGCAACACCTGAACTATCTATGAGCTCAACGCCTGACAAATCAAGAGTTGTAAGCTCATTGGATTTAACCTTGCTGAGTTTATCAAATAAACTCGCCACAGTTAATCTGGTTAGTTCTCCCCTCAGATGGAGGGTTTTATCAACAATTTCAAATGCTGTCATTTTAGTAGAACAAAGAAAGTCTTAAGAATGTACCATAATCAATAACCCAGTAATCGCGCCCTTGCAGACCTTTGCTCATGGTGGCTTTGATATCCCAGGAGACATTCTTGATTAGGTTGATTGTCAAAATATTCTCAATGTCATACTTCGCATCGTCATTTGCATCAAATGGGAAAAGGAAGTCAGCACTGAGTGTATAGTCGATTGGGAAAGACTTAAAGGCAAGTGTACCCAAGGCAGAAACTTCAACTCCGGTAGTAAAATCATTATCCAGTTCTCTATAAACCATCAAAGTATCTGATGAGCTTTCTAGGGCATAAACGCTCTTATTGATCTCCTGTTCCCAGCCAATACCACCTCTAACACTAAATTTGACAGACTTCACATCCCGGAACATCCGATAATTAAGACCAATCCCCTCTTTGAGTATCATTGGGAATAACACTGGCTGGAACTTATACTTTTCTTTATTGGGAAGAAGGTTTCCATCCTCACCATCTTCATTCTGAAGCTGGACATCTTTATCTGTTGAGTCGGCAAAATAATCATAAGTAGGTGTAAAATGACTTTCAAGGTCACCCCTACCATAAACACCAAGTCCACCAATAAAGCTATAAATTACAGTATTCTCAAGGTTGTATTCATCATTCTTTATTTTGAATTCCTCATCTGTTTCCCAATTAACCTCAATACTATAAAGACTATTCATGCTATAATGGAGAGATCCCTTTTCATAGTCATATTGGTTATCAGATTCACCGATAAAGGTCATTGAAGTCTTTCTTTCATCTTCTGCAGTCTCGTTGTCAGAGTTAAAATTAGCTATAACATAGAGGGCATTGTTCCATTTACCAAATAGGTCAGTGCGGTTGTCTTTATCAGAACGAATAATACCGGCACCTTTTAGTGTCCTGTTTGCTGAAAATTCATTCTCATCCATAGTTTCAACTACCATGGAAAGCTCATAAGTTTCACCTTTAGTAATAGTTACAGAGGTAAAGTCTATGTATGTATTGTAAGGTTTACCATTAATAGTAATCTTGTACATTCCAGGTGCAAGCACATGTGCTTCTGGAGGTTCAGTAATCCTATCAGATGAGCTATAATAGCTTCCTAAGGATAGAACTCTCTCCTCGCTTTCCTGGAAAATCTCATAACGCATCTTTACATCGTTTCTCTCTTCATCCACGATATTCACTACTAAGACACCCCAACTTGGAGTTATAGTCTTTCTATAACCGGGGAATATATCAACCATTTCTAAGATAGATTCATCACTGCCTATTCTAAGTTGGTATCTATCCTTTGGTAATCTGACAACAGAACCCATTTTTGCTTCTTCAACGAAGGTTCCATTTTCTTTGTAAATGTAGTATTCAGGTTCCATCTCTTCATCGAATATAGCAGGAACAAACAACTCACCGATATTATTTAGATTACCACCAATCTCCTCATAATCTTTAGTCTTCTCAGCTAAACTCTTTAGGTTTGTTGCTGTTGGTATCTGACCTGTTTTAAGGTAACTGACCACTAGGCTAGAGAAACTGTTAGTTTCTTCAAGTATCATATCATTCAAGGAACTAACGACTTCATCTATACCGGTTGAATAACACCGCTTAATTCTATCATTAGCATATGTAAAGACAACCTTCTGTGTCTTTGAGTTTATCAAGGCAAACTCAATTTTCAAGTGAGCAAATCTCTTATCTGCGTCTAAGTACTCTTCTATACTATTTACCTTAGTATCAATATAGAAATCTGGAGTTTCAGTAGTAAACTCTCTTTCAACCCGTTTGAAGATATTATAACACTTAATCCGCTGTTGAATCAGGTTAGGTATAGCGTCATAAAGCTTTGAGCTCCAAAGGTGCTTTCTGAGGTATGTAATCTGATTAAATGTATATTTAGATACAATTTGGTTTCTGTCATAAGTCCTTGGTAGTCGCGTTTCATTAATCTGAACAGTATATTCAAATGGCGTATTTAGCTTGAGATTCGCGTCTTCATTACAACCATTATAATCTAAGATATAGTAATTAGTTCTATCGGGTGTTCTATTAAGACTACAGGCAAAAAGACCAAGGGTTAAAACAAGTAATATCAAAAGTTTAAATCTATTCATAATCTACTCCTGAGAAATACTTCCGCGAAGAAGTATAGATGGGTTTTCATTTATCTGGCGTGAGAACTCATTCAAATTCTCGACTGCCTCCCTAAGAGATTCAATGGTCTCATCAATGTTGGATCTGTTCTTCACAACCATTTTATCTATGTTAATCATTGCAATACTCGATTTTTCAATAGTGGTATTGATGTTTGTCAGTAGGGTCGCCACATCAACATCCTTGAGTTTGCCGGAGAAATTGGTTAACTCCATCACTAATGTATTAGCATTTGCAGTAATCTGCTCCAAATTGCTTACAGTCTGTGAGATCGATTCCTGATTCTCATTGATTATCTGGTTTGTATTAGAAACAATCTGGGCAATCTCTTTCTGAGTTTGAGGATTGGTAATTTCGTTCAAGTTTGCAATCAAGATCTCCAGCTTCTCAGCTATAGAAACTGCCCTCCCTGTGATGTTATCAAAGGAAGAGACCCCCGGGTCTATCTTGGAACCACCAGGTAAGAGCTCTGCTGCATTAGTTCCGCCTGTAATCTCAATAGATTTAAGTCCCGTTATTCCAACAGGAGCCAGTGTTGCCTCTACATCTTCTTTAATCGGTGTACCTGCAATAACACTTACGGTCACGAGAACTTTTGTAATATCATTCGGGCTTATCTCAATCTTATCTACGCGTCCAATATCAATTCCATGATACTTAACAGCACCACCTGTGGAAAGTCCATTAACAGATGCATCAGAGTACTCAACATAGTAAATATCTCTCTTCTCCATCAACTTATTCCCTGCCACGATCAGGATTAAGATTACAATGAGCATGAAACCGGTAAAAACAAACACGCCTAATCGAATCTTTTGGGCCTTACTTACTCGCATAATTACAACCTTTTATCATCAATCATTAAATCACCTTTCATTGTGATCACAGCTTCTCCTCGGAGGATAACAGCGTCATCACTAACCTCACAATCCACTACCCCACCTCGTTCCGAGTGTTGGAAACCAACAACTCTTTTCTTGTTTAGGATGGAGCTCCAATAAGGGGCTAGAACACAGTGAGCAGAGCCTGTAACAGGATCTTCAAGTATTCCTTCCCATGGGTCAAAGAACCTACTCACAAAGTCATACTTATCATCCTTTGCAGTCAGAATTAACCCCGTAATATCTTTCATTTCTAAAAGTTCATTCCCATCTGGTGAGAAGTTAACAACCTCGTCAACACTCTCTAAATGCACTAAGAAATAATTTGCTACAGGAGAGTATAAAGAGTCAATCCTTTTTCCAAACAATTTCTCAATAACCGGATGTGCATACTCTTTTATAGGTGGTGCAGTAGGGAAAGTCATCTCTATCAGCCCATCTACACGCTTTGCTTTCAGCATGCAATTCATTGTTTCAAACTTAATAGTATCGAAGTCATTCTTGGTGAACAGAACCTTTGCAGCAGCTAAAGTCCCATGTCCACAAAGGGCAACCTCATTCTTGGGAGTAAACCATCTGAGTCTGTAGCCACCTTCAATCGGATAGGCAAAGGCAGTCTCGGAATAGTTCATCTCTTTGGCAATAGAGAGCATAGTTGCAACTTCAAGTGGTCTTTTAGTAATCAATACTCCTGCCGGATTCCCGGCAAAGGGCTCAGCTGTAAAGCTATCTACAACATAGAACTCCATTACTTTACCTTTCTTGATGAATTGCAGACTATCATACCCTCCAGGTTCTTGTCCTTAAGCACATACTCATGCTCATCACCATAAATGATTAGATCACCTGAGATAGAGACATTTTCACCAAAGACAATATTCCCTGTGATATTCAAAGAACTGCACTTTCTCAGGTCAGGCATATTCTTACCAATTCTCGCATGAAGCTGATCTACAGTCTTAAAATATTCAGGGTCCAGCTTGATTGTTGGCACCTCTGTTAGATGCTCATTCAGAACAACATTGTAATCTCTATCAAGGTTAAATACACCTGCCCAATAGAGCATAAGTTCATCAGTCTTTTTCACAGGTCTAAAGCGACTTCGAGGTACTTCTATTGCCTTTGAATCGGCAAACACACTAATAGCAGCACCCATAGCAGTCTCCAACTGGATAACATCAATGCCATCGACTACTTTTGGATTCACAATCAACGGTAAATCCATTCTGTATTTATGTTTAACTAACCTCTCCTTAAGAACGTCAAGGTTAATCCAAAGACTATTGGTATTAAAGTATGAGTAGTAGTTTATATCTTGAAATTCATCAATCTCTTCAGCAGGACACTGTGCAACTTCTCGTAGAAGTAATTGTCCCTGATGGTCTTGAGCAAGATGCCCACCTTTCTTATCCATATCCGTTCTTCTGCACACTTCCATAAGGAAGGGTATCTTCTCATTGGTAATCCAGGTAAGGATCTGAGAGTCAGGAGTAGCACCGAGATTATCTGAGTTAGAGACGAACAGATACTTAGTCCCTGAGTCTATCAGTTTATCCAATATGCCGGTTCCATATAGGGCAGTATAGATATCACCATGACCGGGTGGATTCCAACTCTTCTGCTCATCTTCAGGTTGGAACAGAGTGTTGTCTGCTTTAGTTATTCTCGGATACTTATTCTGGGTGAAAGTAATATCTATATCCTGATATTCCTTCAAGTTATACTTCTCTATTGCAAGTAGTGTATCAGCTTCTGTATTGTAACTATTCATTAACAGGAACTTTGGAGCTACTTTTCCCTTCTCTTTTATAGTTAAGAGTTGGTTAATGGTAATATCTAAAAAGGAAATCGAATCATCATTCTCAGAATCACCCGGGAAAACAGGTAACAATGACTTAGCCTTTGTCAATCCCATTGAAGTTCCTAAGCCTCCGTTCAACTTACAAACAGCTAAGGTACTGAATAGAGAGACATCGGCTTCGGGGAGATTCTCATACTTCTCTACATGATCTTCTGAAGTTGGTGAGATTGTATCATGAGTAAGCATTCCCCTATCCCCTGCTAAAAACTTCTCATAATATCCAATAAATGTATCAATTACAGCACTATTCATCCCAGCTGCTGTCATTTTATCTATAAAAGGCTTTGTTGTAACCATATATCCTCTCAACCGAGTTTGTTTACTTAGTTTTTAGAATTGGTTTATCAGTCCTAATATGTCAATGATTTTCTCAAGTTGCATTTCTTGTACATCAGATTATCTTTCTTTTCCGTGGTAAACTCCCTGCATTCCTCTATCTTGCTTTTCTTTTAAATCAAAGTCTCTTTCTTTTCCGCGCTTTCAGTGCCTTCCGTGGTAAAACTCTTCTCCCTAAGCTCGATAGAGCTGGTGTGGGGAGAGGTCTATTTTCAGACTTGAAAATGGGGTGAGGGGTTGCATTTCTTAAATTCCCATCCTTCGGAGGGGTGGCACGGAGTGACGGGGTGGTTTCTTTTCCTCTCGCATTTATTGGCTTGTATTGTATTTTGGGAAATGATGCTTTAGCTTCATCGT
>JAVCCX010000098.1 GCA_030765245.1 Candidatus Zophobacter franzmannii
ATAGATACGGAAGAAGATAGGTTATGGAGTGCATCAACTGCGTAGATGCTTTCGTACTGCGAGTGTCCTCGCTTGCTGATAATTCGTAGAATTATACTCTTTGTGCAAACCTCGTTTGCAGAGCAACTCAGGAGAGTCGCACTACGGAAGTCGGTACTGACTATGTCAGTGTGAATTGACATCGGTCTTCGCCTAAAGGCTCCGCCCCGACAGGTAGTAAATTTACTCGATGAAGCTAAAGCATCATTTCCCAGCCCCGAAGTGGGCTGAATATATTGTATTTATTCTTCACCATTGCAAGGTCTACGACCATTCCAAAGGTAAACTAAAAGGCTTACTCAAATGAACCAAGAATAATCCTTGACGAACATATGTTCATTTAAAAGAGTGAACCTATGTTCATTAAGGAGATTAAATGAGAAGCACAAGAAAGTGTCGATTGGTCTTGAATCCACCGAAGCACAGAGTCTTTAAGCCTACCGGTATTCCAGCTGATATGCTAGAAGAAATTACTCTTACTATAGATGAGTATGAGGCAATCAGGTTGGCGGACTTTGAGGAGTTTGATCAGTTAGAAGCTTCAAAACGGATGGGTATATCCAGACCTACTTTTACGCGACTCATTCAGAAAGCTCGTAAGAAGGTCTCAAGTTTCCTTATTGAAAGTAAATCGTTGATTATAGAGGGTGGAAACATCCATTTTAAACAGGATTTAGTGGAATGTACCCAATGCGGTACGAGAATAAAAGTTGATTTCGAAAAGAAGGAGACCGTTTGCCCCGAGTGTGGCTCAACTGCATTTGTTAGTATTGCAGAGCAATATGGACACGGTAGATGTTGTCGCAATCGCGGAGGAAACAATGGAAACGAACCCGGACATGGGCATGGTCGAAACAAATGATAGGTAATTCCTTAAGGAGGATATTATGCCAAGAGGAGACAGAACAGGACCGGAAGGAAGAGGTTCAATGACAGGACGTGGATTAGGCGACTGCAATACCGGAAGCGGTGTTAGAGGTCGTTTCTTAGGACGCAGAGGTGGCGGTGGTCGTGGTTTAGGTAGAGGCTTTGGTAACGGAGCCGGCTACAGAGCAAATGAAGTAACCTATTCACCGGCAAGTGAGAAATCAGCACTCGAAGCTGAAGTCTCAATGTTACGTGATGAACTTGCTGCTGTTGAAAAACGCCTTACAGAAGTTCAGAAGAAAGATTAGTTGTGTAAGGGTTGTCTTAGCTAAGGTTGAAATGGAGAGAGTAAATGCGATTTACACTCAAGAATTCTTCATGTGAAGAGGATTTAGCAAACGGCAACCCTGAATATTACGGGAGGATGAATGGATGACAGAAACTTTAAATATAGAAACCGACGATTTAGAACATCAAAGGGTACTTCAAGAAGTCTCGTTGGGGGAATAGCAAGCGCTATATCGGCTTTCTTTACTGTCTCGGTTATTAACGATTTACGTAGAGAGAATGGTCTGATTAGCAGAACGATAAAGAAGCTTATTCAAGCTAAAAATAAACCAATAAAGAAAAAAGTCATCAAGGCAGATTATAAAGTCTATGATGTCAAGAATGAGGAGAAAAAGTGAATAAAAAGATAGCAATTCCAACAACAAGCAATGCTCTGAGTGCACATTTCGGTCACTGCGAGAAATTCGCAATCTATAATGTTGAAGATAATAAAATCGTTTCAACCGAGATGATTGCACCTCCACCACACGAACCCGGTTCTCACCCTAAATTCCTTAGAGAATTAGGCTGCGAAGTTATCATCGGTGGGGGAATGGGTTCAAGAGCTCAGGGTCTATTTGCTGATAATAATATTGAAGTATTCATTGGTGTTCCAGACCAATCTCTTGAAGAACTCGTACAAACTTACATTAATGGGCAAATGGTGTCTGGTGGCAATCTCTGTGACCATTAAGGTCTAGAGCATGAGTGCCAACACTAATTATACACTGATTTAAACAACAATCATTTCGTCATACTGAGTGATGCGACCTGTCATCCGTAGCTTTATGCGAAGGATGAAGTATAGTATCGAAGTATGAATAAATGACTGTAAATGATGCACTAAATATTGTCTAATCCATCGATAAACTTGATAGCAGGAACTCAGGATGACAACAAGTATAGTGTGTCTAATTGAAAGGCTTAAAATGAAAATAGCTATTGCAAGCGGGAAAGGTGGGACAGGGAAAACAACTGTCGCCACCAATCTTGCTAAATATTTATCTGAGAACCGTAAGGTTGTTCTCGTTGATTTAGATGTGGAAGAGCCCAACTCAGGGCTGTTTCTTAATGGTTCTTTGATGAACCAAAAAGAGATGTTCAAGAAGATTCCAAATTGGGAATCTGAGAATTGCACGCTATGCGGAAAATGTCAAAGCGTGTGTAATTTTAACGCAATTATGAAACTTGGGGAGAACATAATGGTCTTCCCTGAGTTGTGTCATAGTTGTTACGCATGTAGTGAACTGTGCCCTACGCAATCTCTCCCTATGATACCCATGAAGATGGGAATGCTAACTGAGTACAAGGTAGAGCAGCTTGGATTTGTTGGTAGCAAGCTTGACATAGGTCAGGAACAAGCAGTTCCACTTATTGCCCAAACTCTGGACTATGTGGATGAAATGTATTCTGATGACTATCTGAAACTGTATGATGCTCCTCCGGGGACATCATGTCCGGTGATAGAAGCTACTAAGGATGCTGATTTTATCTTCCTTGTTACTGAGCCAACACCATTTGGACTTCACGATATGAAGCTTGCAGTTGAAACAATGCGAGAGCTTAAGAAACCTATGGCTGTTATCATCAATCGGTATGGAATAGGTGATGCAGAGGTTGAGGCGTATTGTAAGGTTGAAGGGATAGATATCATTGCTAACTTCCCTAATCAACGCTATATCGCTGAGCTTTACTCACAAGGTAAGCTAATCTATCCTCATGTGCCTGAATTCAAAGCTGAACTTCTGAAGGCCGCTGACTATTGCAAACACTTGGTGAAGGAGAACTAATATGAAAGAAATCGTCATTATCTCCGGAAAGGGTGGTACAGGGAAGACCTCTCTGACTGCTTCATTTGCTATGCTTGCTGGTCAAACTGCTGTGATTGCTGATTGCGATGTTGATGCTGCTGATATGCATCTGCTTCTGAAACCTGAAAGAATCTTCGAAGAGGATTTCTATAGTGGTGTTGCAGCTGTAATTGATCAGGATAAGTGTATCCAATGTGGGAAATGCCAGGAAATCTGCCGGTTCAATGCAATTGATAATTCTACCGGTCAGTATCTCGTCAGTAATCTTAATTGTGAAGGTTGTGGCTATTGCGGTCATGTTTGCCCGGTTGGTGCAATTGAGATGATTGAACAGAATGTGGGGAAGTGCTACATTTCAAAAACCAAAGCTGACAACAAGATGGTGCATGCCGGACTTAAGATTGGAGCTGATAATTCGGGGAAACTGGTTGCAAAGGTTAAACACGAAGCAAAAGCAAGTGCCGAGAAAGATGGGAAAGAGTATATCATCGTTGATGGTTCCCCGGGGATCGGATGTCCGGTTGTTTCCTCACTCTCAGGTGCAGACTTTGTTGTCTTCGTAACTGAGCCAACCGTTTCAGGCATTCATGATCTGGAGAGAGTTTATCAACTCGTAAAGAAGTTCCAGATACCATCCGGTTGTATTATAAACAAAGCTGACCTTAATGAAAAGGTTAGCAAAGATATTGAAAAATTCCTCGCAGATAATGAGATAATCCATCTTACTAATCTGCCGTATGATGAGAGTTTCACAACAGCTATGACAAAAGGTCAGACAATTGTGGAAGATAAAACAAGTCCGATTACTGCAAGCATTGAACAGTGCTGGCAAGACTTAAAAATAATATTGGAGAAATAATGAAAATAGCATTCACAACAAAAGGAATAGATTGGGATTCAAAGATGGACCCACGTTTCGGAAGAACTGAATTTATACTGGTGTATGATGTAGAAAAAGAAGATTTTACTCATGTAGATAATAGATCTATTGCTGATCAAGCACATGGTGCCGGCCCTAAAACGGCACAGTTACTTTTTGACCTTAAACCTGATGTCCTGATAACTGGAAATGGGCCGGGTGGAAATGCAGCCACTGTACTTGAAAAAGCTAACCTTAAGATTTATATCGGTGCTGGCGACATGACTGTCAAAGCTGCTTATGAAGCCTATAAAAATGGGAATTTGAAAGAGGGATAAACATAAACAAAGGATTGGTGTTAGTAATGGATAATAATCTATAGATGAAGAAAAGTAAAAAGTTTCAATACGGGAATGTGCTCACAATTTCCTTAGCGCATCTTTCGCATGACCTGTATTCTTCGTTTCTGGCTCCAATCCTTCCACTTTTAATCGCAAAACTGGGGATCCCCCTATCATATGCCGGATTTCTGGATGTAGTGCGAAAACTACCCTCTTTATTTAATCCTCTGATTGGGCTGATTGCGGATAAGGTAAGTGTTAAATACTTTATCATTATCTCGCCTGCGATCACTGCCATTTCCATGAGTTTGTTAGGGATAGCGCCTAGTTATCCAATTGTTCTAATCCTTCTATTAGTAGCCGGTATTAGTAATACTCTCTTTCATGAGCCTTCACCGGTGATTGTAAAGAATGTCTCCGGTGATCAGATTGGTAAAGGTATGAGCTATTACATGCTGGGTGGTGAACTTGCCCGGACACTTGGTCCTCTTTTAATCACAACAGCTATCTCACTCTGGGGACTGGAAGGTTCATGGCGAGTAATGCCCATTGGGCTTGTTGCTTCGTTAATCCTCTATATAAAGCTTAGGAATGTGAGCGGGAATAAGGTCACGAAGAGAGAAAAAGGGGCTTGGGATACTGTTAAGAAACACCATAAGTTCTTCGGACTGATTACCTGTATCTCTATGTTCAGAGCTACAATGCATATTTCCTTAACTCTATATCTGCCGACGTACTTAGTTGGTCAGGGTAAATCGCTTTGGCTGTCAGGGATAGCTATAGCTCTTCTACAACTTGCAGGAGCAGTTGGCACCTTCTTTGCCGGACCATTATCTGACAGATTTGGCCGGAAGAAAATATTGTTAATGACGAGCATTGCTAATCCTATTCTCATGTGGCTTTTTGTCGCATCTGACACCATGTTACGAGTACCCATACTGATAGTTATCGGGTTCTCACTATTTGCTACAGGACCAATCCTCCTAGCTTTAGTTCAGGATACAGGTACCGAAAGACCATCACTCATGAACGGAGTCTATATGGCTCTTACATTTGGGATAGGCTCACTGATATCAGTCTTGATCGGGGTAGTAGGTGATTGGTTAGGACTAAATATGGCCTTCCAGATAAGCTCTTTCACTGCCTTGGGTGCAATTCCATTTGTTTTGATGCTGAAGGATAGGAAAGCTTAACCTCTTGGATGATACTGTCTATGGATCTCTATTAAGTGGGATGTATCTATATTTGTATATATCTGTGTTGTGTTTAGACTCGCATGTCCAAGTAGTTCTTGAACTATTCTAAGATTAGCTCCGGCTTCAATCAGATGTGTTGCGAAACTATGTCTGAAAGTATGGGGTGAGACATGGGACTTGATTCCTGCTTTCAGAGTTGTTGCTTGTATAATCTTCCAGAATCCCATCCGACTCATCTGTTTCCCAAATCTGTTAAGAAACAATATATCTGTTTCTGTCTCTTTCTTAAACTTACTTCGTCCTTCTTCACGATACTTTAAAAGATAATCAAAAGCAATGTCAGCTGTGGGTACTATCCTCTGTTTCCTACCCTTACCATGGATTAGAACAAGCCTTTCTTTCCAGTCAACTTGATGTATTGATAGTGATAGAAGTTCTGATACACGCATTCCAGTCGCATATAGGAGTTCCAGCATCGCTCTATTCCTTAATGATGTGGGCTCCAGAGGTTCAACACTTCTAAGTAGTTGTAACATCTCTTCGACAGAAAGGATGTCCGGAAGCTTTTGAGCATACCTAATCGAGGGGATAGAATCAAACTCAACTTCAATTGCTTCACCCTCTTCATGCAGGAAGATAAAGAATGATTTTAAAGCACTTCTCTTTCGGGCAATTGATGTATTTTGAAGTCCAATCTCCTGCAGGCTGACAAGATAATTCAACACATCATCTGAAGTGTAATTGGAGAAGGAAGGTTTAGAATCATAATAGAAGAGGAAGTCGAGAAGGTCTCGTTTATAGCTTTCAATGCTATTTGGACTTAGCCCTTTTTCAATTTTGAGGAAGTAAATATAATTGTTTAGACCCGCAGTCTTTTGCGGGTCTAAACTTCTATTATCTTTAGAAAGCATTTTTATTGTAGTTTGGAGTTTCTTTGGTGATACTTACATCATGTGGATGAGACTCTTTAAGCCCCGCAGTGGAAATCTCAACAAACTCAGAGCGTTCTACAAGTTTAGGGAGTGATTCAGCACCTATGTAGCCCATCCCTGCCCTTAAACCACCTATAAGCTGGTAGAGATAGTCTTTGAGTGGTCCTTTGTAAGGTACCATGCCTTCGATCCCTTCAGCGACGAGTTTCTTATCTTCAACATCTTCATATTGGAAGTAACGGTCTTTGCTGCCTTTCTTCATCGCTCCTATCGAACCCATACCGCGATAGGTTTTGAAGCGTCTTCCATTGTAAATTACAGATTCACCCGGGCTTTCGTCAGTTCCGGCAAAGAGGCTACCTACCATTACAGTACTTGCTCCACCGGCCAATGCCTTCACAATATCCCCTGAGAATTTTATGCCACCATCTGCAATGATCGGGATGCCATGCTTACTTGCTACTTCAGCACAGTCCATAACTGCTGATAACTGAGGTACACCAATTCCTGCGATAACTCTAGTTGTGCAAATTGAACCTGGACCTATACCGACTTTGATGGCATCTGCTCCACTATCTATAAGGTACTGAGTTGCTGCTCCGGTGGCAATATTCCCAGCGATCACATCAACTCCTGAGAGATGCTTTTTAATCTGACTTATTGCATTACTGATATTGATATGATGACCATGTGCAGTATCAATTACAATCACATCAGCTCCATTAGCATGGAGTTCTTGGGCTCTTTCAAGGAAGTCACCAGATACTCCGATTGCACCTGCCACAAGAAGCCTATTTTTAGCGTCTTTTGCAGCCTTAGGGTAGTCAATAGCATTCAGTATGTCACGAACAGTCATCATCCCAGTAAGCTGACCATTATCACCAACAAGTAGTAGTTTCTCTTTTCTATGGTGATGAAGTAATTTCTTGGCTTCATCTAAACTGGTTCCATGAGGAGCTGTTATCAATCTGTCTTTAGGAGTCATAAGAGTACTTATTAGCTGTTCTCTATTTGTTTCAAATTGCAAGTCACGATTAGTGAGTATTCCAACTATCAATCCATTGCTATCGATTACCGGAAATCCCCCAACACCATATTTTGTCCTCATATCCAATGCTGTACCAACCGTATCAGTAGGCTTAAGAGTGTAAGGCTTTGCTACAATCCCACTCTCAGTACGCTTTACAATGCGAATTTCATTGCTCTGTTGTTCTATAGAAAGGTTCTTATGAATAACACCAATCCCACCTTCACGAGCCATAGCAATGGCCATTTTTGCCTCTGTCACTGTGTCCATCGCAGCACTCATAAATGGTATATTAAGGCTAATGTTCTTAGTTAACATAGTCTTTAATTCCACCTTTGCAGGCAGAGTAGATGAGCTCTTAGGTAGGAGCAATACATCATCAAAAGTGTGGGCTTTTCTTATGGTTTTCATCTATATCTCCTTGGTCTTAATTACAAAAAAAGCCGTGACCGAACTTAGCCGGCCAGGGCTTGAAATATTATACAACGGGAAGTTTAGTCCTCTTTGGTTTCCGACTCATCATCTCCCTGTTCAATTGACTTTTCATTGTTTTCATTATTCAATGTTTCCTGAATTTCTTCCATCTCATCATCGCTGAAAAGGTCAGGTTGTTCGGTTTCAATTATCTGCTCATCTTTATCTTCAAGTCTGTCATCGATTCTCATCTCTTTGGCTTTCTGGAATTTTTTCTCTACCGTACTTCTCATTTCCGGTCTACAGCTTTCAAAGACGATATCAAAGATTTCATCAGTATCTAAAGTCTCGTCAACTAACAAACGCTCCGCTAGAGCATCCATTACACTGAAGTTTTCTTCAAGAATCTGTTTTGATTTAACATGAGCTTCTTCTATAATTCTTCTAATTTCCGTATCAATAACATGAGCAGTTTCCTGGCTGATGAAATCAGTATGCCCAATCTGTTTTCCTAAGAAAACTTCTTCTTGGTCTTTACCAATCTTGATTGGTCCAACCTTTTCACTCATGCCCCAACTGGTAACCATCTTACGAGCAAGTTCAGATGCTCTTTCAATGTCATTTCCGGCACCGGTAGTGACTTCATCAAACTTTAGCTCCTCAGCAGCGCGTCCACCAAGAAGGTCAACAATCATTTCAAAGAGATATGACTTAGAATAGTTTGATTTGTCATCACCCATATAATGGGTAGCACCACCTGTAAATCCACGAGGAATAATTGTCACTTTGTGTACAGGTTCAGTTTTATCCTGGAAGATAGCACAGAGGACATGTCCAACTTCATGGTAGGCAGTAATCTTGCGTTCATCTTCACTAATTACACGACTTTTCTTAGCCTTACCAAGAGTTACTTTATCCTTTGCCTCTTCAAAATCTTCATTTTCAATCATCTTCTTATTTTTTCTAGCAGCGATTAGGGCAGCTTCATTAACTAAGTTCGCTAAATCAGCACCACTGAATCCCGGTGTTGCTCTCGCAATAACCTTTAGGTTAACACTATCTGTAAGTGGCACTTTTCGTGAGTGCACCTTAAGTATAGCATATCTGCCATTTATATCCGGTAAATCTACCATTACTTGACGGTCAAAACGACCAGGGCGTAACAAAGCCGGATCAAGAATATCAGGGCGATTAGTTGCAGCAATAATTATCACAGAATCATTCTCTTCAAATCCGTCCATTTGAACAAGCAACTGATTCAAAGTCTGCTCTCTTTCATCATGACCACCACCAAGACCTGAGCCTCTATGGCGACCTACTGCATCAATCTCATCAATAAAAGCAATACATGGTGCACTTTTCTTGGCTTGTTCGAAAAGGTCACGGACACGAGCAGCACCTACACCTACAAACATTTCTACAAAGTCTGAACCACTAATAGTAAAGAAAGGGACACCAGCTTCACCGGCGACTGCTTTAGCTAATAGAGTTTTACCGGTACCCGGACGACCTGCGAGAAGTACACCACGAGGTATTCTACCGCCAAGTATCTGGAATTTCTTAGGGTCTTTAAGAAAATCTACGATCTCTTCAAGTTCTTCTTTTGCTTCATCTACACCTGCGACATCTGCAAAAGTAGTTTTAGTCTTGTCACCCTTGTATAGTCTTGCTTTACTCTTACCAAAACTAAAGGCCTTACTGTTATTGTTGTTCATTCCTCGCATCATAAAGAGCCAGAAACCAATAAGTAATAGTATCGGGAGTATGTTCCACATTAGACTCTTCCAAATCGAAGGTTTTGTGGATTTTACGCTAACACCTGCGTCAACAAGTGTCGTAGTTAAACCTGTAGTTTCAGGTGGAAGATAAGTATGATATTTACCACCTTCAATATCTTTGATTATAAGATCTTGATTAAGGAAAATAACTTCACTAATCTGGCTTGCACCAACCATTGTAAGAAAGTCTGTATAATCTATTTCTGTAATCTTACCTTTATTCATTCCAAACATCTGGTATAGAACTACAGTTATCAGAATTAGGACAATCCAGAAGGTCAATGACTTTGACTTGCCTTGATTGAATGGATTCTGCGGTTTCTTTTTATTATTTTCAGGTTTCTGTTGTTTTTCGTCGCTCATAGATAGACTTCCTCTTTTAATATACCAATGTATGGAAGATTACGATATTTCCCTGCAAAGTCAAGGCCATAACCTACAACAAATTCATTTCCGAGTTCAAAACCAACATATTCAATAGTCACATCAGTTTTATGCGCTTTTGGTTTATCCAAGAGAACGCAAACACTAACAGAGTTCGGATTGTGGGTTGCTAAGTAAGTACGAATGTACTCTAAGGAAAGACCTGAATCAACGATGTCTTCAATAATTATTACATCTTTCCCGGTTAGGTCGGTATCAACATCTTTCTTAATTTGTACTACACCTGATGATACAGTGCTATCTCCATAGCTTGAAATAGCCATGAAATCAATTGCACATGGCAAATCAATTTGTCTAATCAGATCGCTCATAAAGATAGAAGCACCTTTGAGAACACAAATGAATATTGGCTCTTTACCAGTAAAATCACGAGTTATATTTTCACCTATTTCTGCAATTTTGGATGCAATCTCTTCTTCCGTAATCAGGACTTTTTCAATATCTTTTATCATATATCTTCTTTTCCATAGCGTGATGCCGAACGCTGTTTAATCCGACTTTTCCGCTCAATCTTTAGCATTATAATGTTTTTTGAGTCGCTTCTTACTTTGAATTTATCATCAATTCTTTGTCCGCAAACCCAAATTATTTTATCCCCATTTGTAACAATAGGTATTCTATCTCTGTCAAATTTTGGCACCTTTTCGTCAATGAAAAAATCTTTAAGTTTCTTTTCGCCTTTCATCCCGTATGGTTGGAATTGGTCTCCATCTTCGCGATATCTAACCGTCAGTGGAAAAGCAAATGAATCAAAGTCCAAATAAGCAGCGTTTTTATCCAGAAATGGATGGCCCTTGGGGAGCATCTTCAGCTTCTTCATACTGAATATGTAATCACCAAAGCTAAAACGGCTTCGGATACTCTCAATCACCCTACTTGTTTCTTCAGGTAGGAAGATTGGATCATCGTCAGTAAATATTAGTCTTGAATATTCTTTAACAACATAAACACCATTTGGCAGTGTTATGTATTTACTCGCTTCTGAAAGCATTATGTCTTCAATTTCGAGGTAGTTTTTATAGTAGAAATCTTTCTCAGTTTCACTGTAGGTCGAATAAGCCAACCTGAAAACATAATATCTAAGGCTTTTATTCTCTTTTAAGAGGTCGTTTATACAAAATTCAGTTCTGTAATCCCTACCAATCTGTTTCAGCTGTCTAAACTTATGTCTTGCTGTTTCCTGGAGAAGTTCATCTGTTGATGCAAAGATCTCTCCCATAATATTCATCTGTTCGATAATATTTGGATTGATATTCTCTTTTATCCATGGTAGTAGTTCATTACGGACTTTATTTCTTGTAAAATCGTTCTCTGCATTAGATTTATCTTCACGCCATTCAATATCTTGATCAACCAAGAATTGCTTAATTTCATCTTTTGTGAATGGTAGTAGGGGGTGAATCACTGATTCACTACGAGGTCTAATTCCCTTTAGTCCTGTGAAACCTGCTCCTCTGAATGTCTTCATCAGTACAGTTTCTGCCTGGTCTTCTTTATGATGACCTAAAGCTATGTTCTCAATCTTATATTTAGGTTTTAGATGTCTGAAGTATCCAAGTCTTACTTTGCGAGCTATGTTTTCAAGACCTGGTTGTGGCTCTAATTTATTGTCTTTGATGACTAAGGCTATGTTTCGGTCAAAACAAAGCCTTTTTACAAATTGCTCATCTTCAATGGAGTCTTCTCCCCTCAAATGATAGTTAACATGAGCTACTAAAAGGAATAATTGGTATTTAGCACTCATATGATAGAGAGCCAATAGAAGGGCAGTTGAATCTGCTCCACCTGATACACCAACTAAAATCTTATCATTCTCTTTAAATAGCTTCTCTTTAAGGGCAAACTGCTCGAATCTTTCAAGAAAATTCTCAGTATAATTCATAGGTTTTCCTTCCTATTATCTTTGTCATGTTAATATATATCATAGTTGATTTTCTGTCAAAAGGTTATTTATTTCTCTTTCAACTCGTTTGAACCATATTCATGAATAGTGGTGATTCTCAGTGAATGATACAATCTAATTATTGTCAGCATGTTAGAGGATAATGGCTAAGTCATTATTTCTGATGGATTTCAGAGAAACTTTAATAATTGGATTATAATTTGCATATCAATCATTAGTTACTTAATTTTCTGGTTAAGAATTTGAAAATGTTCTTTACTTTAAACTTCCCAAATGGACAATTTCGGTGGATATTCAGGGAATTATTCAAATACTGAGTGGACTGATGCTTTAGATTTGTTCTTTTCAATGCGATTTGATCAGGCGGATCATGAATTCATGGGCGGGCTTCCTTATGAAGTTGTTGAGATTATTGATAATGCCACTAATCGTAACTATTATGTTCTAAGAGAGATACCTGATTTTCATTTTATGATAATAACGATACTCCCTGTTATACTCAAGATGATGAACATGGAGCATTCGCATATGGTTGGGGAATGGCTGTGTTTAATCCCAATTCAGAACATGGAATTATTGTTTCATCCGGGCAACCTGCTAATGATTTTATCTCTGTCCCAGTTGCCTTTGAGGTATTTGAAAAGACCAATGCAAGGTATTTTTTGCTGAATGGTCTCGGAAGGGAAGTATCGGTTTCAGGTAGTGAAGGTTCCACAAATGCTAATTCCATAAGTGACCCTTCAAGATGCAGTGATCATTCCTAAGTTGGTCTTGAATTATTCTCTCGATTTTCCCCTTGGTTGGAATAGGGCATGAAACGAAAGCAACTACTTCATCTGCGAAGATATCGCAAGTCGAAGGCGAGCAACTATGAAGTAATTTTATGCACAGGAAAGATGGAGAGTACTTTAACCACGGAACACACTGAAAGCACGGAAAATGAAGGAAGAACTATATTATGTACAAGTAAGATAGAAATGCAACCATCGGTCTTCGCCCAGACTTCAACCTTGGAACCAAAACCTACATCTACAATACAACTACTCCACATTCGAGTACCTCTCCACGAAACCTAGACATTTACTTTATTCTTGACTATCAATTGAGTGAAATAAATGTATGTTGCAGGTGGTAAGAATATGAAATTGCGATGGTTATTACTTTTAAGCCTGGTTGTACTTGCAGGATGTGCGGGGTTTAACAATCAGAGTAAGATAGAAGATAAAATTGAGACTGAGATTGAAGAACCCAAAATAGACTACACAACCCTGAGTGACCCTGAGCTCATTGCTGAGCTTGAGCTGAGAGAGATAGAGGTTGACTCACTCTTCTCAGTAATCGATACACTTTATACTACAATTGATTCTCTCTATTATGAAGTAGAGATTTTAAATAACTCACTCGATGATGCCAAAAGGCAGATCCCTGCAAATATTGAATTTGTTATCCCTGATACAATAACTTTTGCAGGTCGATTAG
>JAVCCX010000216.1 GCA_030765245.1 Candidatus Zophobacter franzmannii
ATGTGAGCAGGTTATTAATGCTGCGGGTAACTATGCAAGAGAGATTGGAGCAATGGTCGGACTCGATGTGAAAGTCTTCCCTGACAACCACGAGGCTGGTATTTCAGATCCTGCGAAGAGGTTCTTTGGACCTATGGTTATCGATATGCGTAAAGGCCAGGGATCTTCCAACTTCTACTTCTATCAGAACCATGAAGGACAGATCTGCTTCTGCTATACCCCGGCACCTCCGATTGTTGGCATTGATAATGAAGCGACTTCCGAGTTCTTACCCAATATCGCCCAAAGAATGCTAAAAATATATCCTCGTCTCCGCTATTATAAAGTGCGTAGAACATGGAGAGGACAGTATCCAATGACTCCTGACGGGTTCCCGATTGTGGGTAGAACCAACGAAATACCAAACTATATCAACTGTGTTGGTATGTGCGGTCAAGGCTTCATGCTAGGACCCGGTATGGGTGAACTTATTGCCCGGATCGTTACAAATAGTGAAACTGAAGACGATATCCACACCCTGAAAAGCTACGATTTCTATCGTGACTATTTAGGAATGGAAGCGTTTAGATAGAATTTACATTAGAGGGAGTTTGTCAGAGCATGAGGAGTATGTTGTAAATCTAAAATCTACTGCATTGCTAACAGATGATTGAAGAAATTATCAGGATCTCCGTAACATCTAAACTCTAATTGCAAGGTTATCAGGAAGTCCGTTTTCGCTACGCTCTGACAAACTCCCTGATAATATTATATTTATTGCGGAAGTGAAAACACTCCAACTTTACCAGGGATAATAAGTTCAGCTTCTGTGGCTTTAACAACTTCTTCTACTGTATAACCTTCAGCTACTTCATGAAGAATAATACCGTCCGGGGTTACGTCAATAACGGCCATATCGGTTACTATCATAGTAACTACACCCATTGCGGTTAGAGGTAGATTACATTCTTTTAAAATCTTTGGATTACCCTTTTTGTCAGTATGCTCCATGGTTACAACAACTTTCTTAGCACCGACCACGAGGTCCATAGCTCCACCCATACCTGGAACCATCTTACCTGGAATCATCCAGTTTGCAAGGTTACCTTTAGCATCGACCTGGAGTCCTCCGAGAACAGTCATAGCCAGATGACCACCTCTAATAATTCCAAAACTTAAACATGAATCAAAATAGCATGTTCCCGGAACATCTGTAATAAATCCGCCACCTGCATTGATGAGATCCGCATCCTGGTTCTCTTCTGATGGAGCAGGGCCAACACCCATTACACCATTTTCGCTATGAAAAACAACGTTTACTCCCTCAGGGATATAGTTAGCTGCCATAGTTGGGATTCCGATACCGAGGTTCACATAATCGCCGTCTCTCATCTCTTGAGCAACCCGCCATCCGATAATCTGTCTTTTATATTTTTTATCTTCTCTATCTATCATCATAACTCCTATTTCTTCACCAAGTAGTTCACAAAAATACTGGGAGTAACCACTCTTTCAGGATCAAGTTGACCAATTTCCACAATCTCATCAACTTCAGCGATTACAATCTTACCGGCAGTTGCCATAACTGGATTGCTGTTGCGAGCTGTCTTTCTATAAATAAGGTTACCTTGTTTATCCGCTTTATGGGCATGGATAAGGGCAACATCACCATGAAGAGCTTTCTCTAATAGAAAGTCTTTACCATCTACATTTATAACCTGTTTACCCTCTGCAGCTAATGTCCCGATTCCTACAGGAGTTAGAACGCCACCAAGGCCTGAACCGGCTGCTCTTACACGCTCTAACAAAGAACCCTGAGGGATTAACTCCACCTTAATTTCATCGGCATACATCTGGCGTTGAATCTCTTTATTTGTCCCCAGATGAGAAACCTGAACAGCCTTAACTTGTTTATTAACAACAAGCTTTCCCATTCCTTTATCTTCATAGTCAGAGGCAATTACGACAAGTTTAAGGTCCTTCGTCCCCTTCTGAACTAAAGCATCAATTATACTTTCCGGAGCTCCAACTGCGAGGAACCCTCCAATAAGAATTTTATCACCTTGCTTTACTAAATTAGCAGCCTCTTGAGCAGTTATGATTTTTGGCATAGGCTCTCCTTTCTATACTATTTATTCGTTTGGATATTTCCTAACATAACTGCATGAGTCAAGAACTTTTTAAGGGTGGATAACTTTGGGTATCGTTGGATGTGATTGTATCGATCTCGGTATTCAACTTACATTCCATTGCCTTATGCTCATTTCATTCCCATATAGCTGTGGAAAGAGGATTTACATGCTCCTACATGCATCTGGGAAGTTGCTTCTTTAGACGATTGGAAGTAGATGTTGCCTGGTGGGGTTTCTCCAATGCAATATCATTGGAGAAAACTAATATTGAAGCTGTTTACCTAATGGCAAAATACCAAACCTGGGCTGAGGATGATGAAAAGGCTTTGACATACTATAAAAAGGCTGTGCAAGGGGGTTGGTTGGAAGCTAAAGTTTATCTTGATGAGAAGGGAATTAGTTGGGAATAGAGGAAAGATTTAGAACTCCTCTTTTCCTCCGATGATAATCTGATAGCCCTCTTTTCCCCATGCTATATCGCATTGGAGATTGAAGGTGTTCTTCTCGATAACAGTGTAGCGAAGACCTGTACCAACTGAATATTTCAAATCATCGTAGGCAATATCATTAATATAAGGAGCAACAAGTCCTGCTTCGGCAAAGATAACATAACCGAATGGATAGAGGATAGTACTCTTTGGGAACATAAAACGGCTCTCTGTTCTGAATGAGATGCTGTTCTTATCGATAAATCGCTTTGATGGATACGCTCTTAACTGATCCCCGGCTTTGGCATATTTATAAAAGGGAACATCTCCCTTATTTATCCGCATATCAAACTGGTTGGCAATGACTGTCTTATTAAATGTAGAGTGATAGGTTCTCAGATCAACATGATAACTCTCAAACTCATAGTCGCTTGTTAAGTCAGTTGCGAACATTAATGCTTCGAGGTCTAGTCTCATTCCAGAATAAGGGTAATAAGGTGAATCTGTTGTGTCTAGTCTGATAAGAGCCCCTATACCTGCAACCTCTGAAGCAATAGCACCTTGGATAGCACCTGCTTGGAGCAGCCCATCTTCTTCAAAATCTCTGAAGTTATAATGCTCCCAATCAGTACTAACACCAATAGATAACATTTCCCAAAATGTGTAGAGTAAATTGAGTTTTACTATATATTTATCAGTTGTGTAGTCTTCAGTTTCATCCAGTATTGTTTCATTGCCAATCCCATAGAAAGTGTCTGGCCATTTGCGCATCTTTGCATCTGATTCGATAACCCAGTTGTTAAACTTGTAGGTCGGACGCATTCTCAATTCAAACTGCTTCTTAAGTGAGTATTTTACAGTTGCGTCAAAGAGGAAGTAGTTAGATGAACGGTCAGCTAAGCCGGGATTAATAAAGGCTCCTATGCCAAAAACAGCACTTGTTTCACTCGAGTAAGCAAATCCCGGTACAATTATGTAGCGAGGATTCATCAATGCTTTGTATAATGCATTTGAGATTGTGGAAGCTGGAACACAGCTACCTATAAACATGAGAAAAGCAAGGCCCCTAAGGACCCTGCTATTAAGTGTAAAACTTTTCAATCTATTCTTTGCCAAGTTGACGCTTGTTATGGAGAATACGGCATGTTCTTTCTACTTCACGGAAGTTAACCTTACCACTTCCCATAAGAGGTAACTCATCCACTGTGAAGAAGTCTTTTGGGATTGCGATTGCCGGTAGAACTTTACGCAACTTCTGTTGAATCTTCTTAAAGTCTATCTCTTTATCAGTTAGAGCAGCGACAATATCCGCACCCTTCACAGGATTTGGAATCTCTACTACACAGCAAATCGTGCCTTCAGGGAGAAGTTCATCAAGAGCAGCTTCAACCTGAACAAGTGATACCATCTCACCACCAATCTTAACAAAGCGTTTGAGACGACCTTTATGCCAGAGGAAACCATCATCATCTATCATACCCATATCGCCGGTGTCGTACCAGCCGTTTCTGATGTGGAGCTTTGTCTGTTCGTAATCACCAAGATAACCCTTCATAACCAGGTCACCCTTAACCAGAACCTTACCAACCTCATTAGCTTTAAGCTCAGCTTCTGTATCAACATGGAGAATCTTCAACTGTGTCCCGGGCATTGGTTTCCCAATACTTCCCGGTTTATTGAATTCAAAGTTATTCACCGAGATTACAGGACTTGTCTCAGTTGTCCCATATCCTTCAAGTAGTACTTTACCATGCTTGTTCATATATTCATTACGAAGATGGTTAGGAAGTTTGTCAGCACCTGCCATCATTATATTACAAGAATCGAAGGTCCCCGGTTCTGCTTTCTTTAAATAACCATGGAAGAAGGTTGGAGTCCCTACAATCATTGTAATTTGATACTTCTTAATGCCATCACATATCTGTTTATAGTCGAGAGGGTTTGCAAAGGTAACTATAGAGCCACCAAGATAGAGAGGAAGGAAGCAGGTAACAGTAAGTCCAAAAACATGGAAATATGGAAGATTACCGGCAAAGACATCTTCACTCCCAATTTCAAAGAGAATTGGGATCCCTTTAAGGTTATGCCCAATATTCTTATGGCTAAGCTGAACAGCTTTTGGATCCTTCTCACTACCACTCGTGAAGAGAATAACTGCATCATCATTCTCATCAGCAGGTGGAATTGCTTTCTTTATAAAGCTACCCGGCATTTGTGCCATGAGCGCAGCTTTCACCTTATCAACAGGGGATATATCTTTGATTATATCTTCAATCATAATCATTCCCGGCATTTCAGGTACATTCAACTTCTCACATAGTTTTTTACTTGTAATAAAAGTGAGGAAACTGCACTTCAACTGGGCATATTCGGTATTCTGTGCTGCACCGGTGGAGAAGTTAATCATCACAGGGGTTTTCCCTGCTAACTGTGTTCCTAAGATTGAGATTATACATCCTGCTGAAGATGGGATCATAATCCCAATGTGCTTCTCCGGAAAGTGTTTCAATTTGTTAGCAAAAATCAAAGCAGCGATTAATAACTGATTGTAAGTATAAGTTTTTTGGGTCGCTGTGTCAATTACTGCGACTTTACGACCATACTTCTTTGCGGAATCGATAAACTGATGATGAAGAATCATAACAAATCCTTTTTTGTGAATAACATTCATTAAACCATTGTGCTATTATTTTATTACTAAATAGAGGATAATCTAATTGTTGTCAAATATTAATTGTAACAAACTAAAGATTATTAAAAAAGCCCCACCAATTGGCGGGGCTTTTATATTCTAGTTCTGGTCTATTTTAGAAGCATTGCTTTCTTAATTGTATTTA
>JAVCCX010000203.1 GCA_030765245.1 Candidatus Zophobacter franzmannii
AGACCACGACAGATTATGAAAAGGATGTGTCATGTATCCGTCTTGTAATCACATTTGCTATCATACAAGAAAAGCGAGACCTTACGGATGGTTGGAAACCTCCGTAATGGTTGTTTGGCTGAATAGATTAAAGACCACCATTGCGGAGGTCAAAGACCATCCGCAAGGTGAAAGCATAGGCAAGCAAGGATGCGTGCCTTACAGTAGGACATGCTTCCAACTTGCTTGCCGTGAAGTAGCTTTAGCGTAGTCTGGTCATCAAACCACGAGGTTTGAGTCTTTTCTTTCTTCTTCGTATTTATCCAAAAAGGGTGGAGACAATTAATCTCCACCCTTCTATCAGTCCTTCTAATCTATTAGGCTTTAGTCAGCCTTTTGTACCGAATTTCACTCCGAGGTTCTTCCAGGATAAGTCCTTTCGCTTCTGCATAGGTTGATAACTTTAGGGATATTCTTCTCTTTGATACACTTGCAAGTCGTGGATTACTATCACGGCATATCTGCAGGAGTTCATCGTTTGTGTAGTCTCTATCTCGTTCAAGTTCCTCGAAGACTTCATAGAAGCTCTCACCAATAGACTTGATAAGGGCATTCTCTTTGGCAAAACCATTACTTGGTTTTGGGAGTTTGCAATCATTATTCAGATACTTCTGAACAAAGTCCATCATCATCCAGTCGAAGTCATTCCATTCCTTCTTGGACCAATCTTCAAAGAAGAGTTTATCGAAATCATCAATGGGCTGATGATCTTTATGGTAGAACCTATAAAGTTCAATAGAATAATATCTGGCTTGAGTACTATCATCAATCCCAAGTGGATTATGATTAGTGGTGAGTATCACCTTAGGAGCATCTACTGCCTCTACATGAATAGGTTTCTCACCTTTTCGTTCAATATCAAAACCATCTGAGGCAATATTGAATAGGGTTTCGGGCTCAAATCTCTTTGGCAGGTCATGTATTGCAAGCAACTCAGACCAACTATTAAGGGTTTGAAAGATAAATTTGGATTTGAAATCATTGTTTTTCCCACTCATGGTGGTAACAACGCTTCCTTTCATCTTGGAGATTGCCTTTTCCAACAATCCTTTTCCTGTTCTTCCTGAGTTTCTATCAAGGGTTCTATCCATCAGCATGATCATTTTCCTCAAATCCCCTGTTCGGGGGTAATGCAATAGGTATCCAATCGCAGTAGCTAAGGAAGTGTGAGTCTCGTTGTTAATTTCACCATCATCCGGATTGGTGCAGACATTTTCTATGAACTTTGCAAAATCAAGTTCACAATCTGCCTTCTCTCCAATATCCCTATTTAGAATCCTTTCCTTTGGTATAAGGAAATCTGCTTCAGCATAATCCTTTATCTCAATAGCATCTCTGCTGATTTCAACAAAGGCATTTTGATAGAAGAGCCGACATTTATCCTTTGGATCGTGATACTTAGGTATATTCTCTCGCCCTAACCAGATAAGGCGGGAACCGGTAATCAGAGTATCTTGCTGAAGAATAAGTGCACTTTTGACATCACTCTCGGCATCCAATAGCTCATTTAACACTACAAGAATATCATTCTTGTCACAGTGGCTGACAATATTATTTTCTACCCGTATCAACTCATTAGTATCTGCATTAATCCGAAAACCCATCTCTCTGAGAGTCGTATATAGCCGTTCAGGGTTAATTTTTATTATGCCTTTATCAGACCTCTTCCAGAAAGAAGTCTTATCTGTATCTTTGATATTGGGGTTGTGTTTAATAAATGTAGGTCGAGCTTGTTTGAACTCTTCTCCATTTGCAGCCATTGGCATTGTCTGATGTTCAGCTTCATATTGCTGAATAGATTCTAGAGTGATAGGACGCTTACGCCCATTATACAAACAGGTCTTAACTGTTCCCCACTCTTTTGTTGAAGTAGTTCCATCATCTGCAACATTATCTGATTTATCTTTGAGATAGCTAAGAGCTTGGCTTTCTTCCACAAGACCACCGGCAATATATCCACCTGTCAGATATCCTGCTTTGGTTCTGCAACGATGACGATTACCCGGTTGAGCTTCATTGAATATAGTATCAATTGCTTTGGAATATACATCCCAAGTTGAGACACTTGTTGGTGGATTAGGATTAACCCATAGTGTAGGTTTTGCAGGAGTTTCAGGAACTTCATCCACTTCTGGTTTTATAAATGCTATGGCCTTTCCATTGATATGTATATCAGGATCATATGACATGAAACATATTCGTGACTTGTTACTCCCTGTTGAATCTATCTCTAAGTTATAAACATCCTTGAAATAGGCAATAACCGTAGGAAATAGAGCCTTTAACTCTTTAACGGTATAGATTGGTTCTATTAGCAAAATAGCCTTTAATCTGCCCTTTGTGGGACTCTCAAAGAGTGCTACCAAGTGAGGGTCTTTAGATAACTCTTTACGACTCTTTTCATAATCAGGTACATCATCAAAATCAATGAAAAGCATTTCCAGTTTCTTGACATTCACATCTTTGCGAACTCCAAGAACCTCTGCAATAATAAAGTGAGGTAATAACATCTTAAGGTCTGGCTTACCTGTTCTACGGTATTCTTCGATTGCTTTTTGATATTTACCACCTTGAATTGCTTTGAGGATTTGCTCTAATGAGACTATCTCCCCATTTACTGGCTTTAGAAGGTCTTTGTAAACAGTTGCAGTAGTGCTAAGGATGTTAGTTTGATTCTTCATTAGATTCCCCCATACTAAGTTCAATTGTGATTGTGGTGTTACTTGGCTCTGAAAGAAGTATTACTTCAATGATAATAGTGGTGTGGGTGCTTTGGGATTGGTTCTCAGTCTTTCTGAGTTTCTTGAAACAGTTCTGCATTAATAATCCTTAATAGATAAGGATAGCCTTTTTAGTAAAAGTTTAACGTGACTTTACCACGACCAAAAAGGAACACACATGTTAACGAGTTTTGTCTCGATTGTCTATCTTGGTTTTTGTTTTAGGGTCTTGCGTCCCTGACATTACTGGTTATATGATTTCTCAATATCTTTTTCTCTATTTTAAACTTTGCATTCAAATCCGCACTTACCTTCTCTATCTCATGATTAAGGTCATTTTCTATCAACTTCTTGTCAATTGCATTTTTATATTTTTCATGCTGTAACGCTTTATTTTCGTCCTTAGCTACATAATTGTTATACATAGCAGACCAGTATTCTATTGGGTTCTTTTGGAAAATATAGAAGAAATTAATCATAGTTGGTTCACCAACTCTAAGATATGGGTCACTCAAATACCATTGATCTTCCTTATTATCCCATGCTTTTACATGCCCTGCAATGTAACTTGGTCTCTCTTTAGTAAATACCTCC
>JAVCCX010000334.1 GCA_030765245.1 Candidatus Zophobacter franzmannii
CTGTACAAAATTGACACAACTTTGACTTTCCAAAAAACTTTGAAGACTAAAGAACTATTGATTGTATGCTCTCAGACGGAAGACACTCTACAGCGATACTTCCTACGCCCTGATGTGGCTTACAGGTGGTTTCTAAATGAAGAGATAGCACTAACCAAGGATAATTTTAAAGTTACTGAATTCAAAATTAACAGTAACAAATTGAAACTTAATTACCTTCTCGAAGATGGTCTTATTGAAGTTAAATGTGATTCTCCCAGATTGAACTCGCTGTTGGATAAGGATGTGCGTTTCTCAATCTCAACTTCAACCTACTATCCCAAGAGTAAAAAGCAATTTACTGTTTATATTGCAGAGTTAACTAAGGGTGTAAAGATTAAGTTTGAGCATCTTGATGGTTGTAAAAATGTGGAAGTGATTTCTGTCTTCTCTGGGCAGAATAGATATCCTGAAATAACGAAAGCTAAAAACTCTATAACAATATCTACTAATCCGGATGAATGGATATTCCCAACCAGTGGGATTGTTTTCGTTTATAACTAATATCTACCTAAAAGCCATGCGCCAAGAGTATCCGGTAGTAGAAAAATAATCAGAACCATTACAACAAAGACAAGACCCGCAATAGTTATCAATCTTTTATATCCATGCAGTAACTCAAAATAGCTCTCTTTCAAAGACGCTGTATCTGTGTTGGTTTCAGCTGGTAATGCTTCATCTATAGATTCCTTATCTTCGATAGCATCTTCAACTGATTCTACATGAACCTCTTCAGATTCATTCTCAACAACTGGTTTTGTCTCATCAACACTTTCTTCTAATACAGGGTCTGCTTCGATAGCTTCTACTTCAATATACTCATCTTCAGAAACAGTTATTTCTTCTGTTTCTATAAGCTCTTCATCTTCAATATCAAGAGTTTCTAACGGTTCAGTTGTAACAATAGGTTCTTCTTCTATCTCTTTTTCAAATACAGGTTCAGGAATGGGTAAAGTTTCAGGAGTTTCAACAACGACCGGTTTCTTAGGTAAGTCTATTCCATCTGTATGACGCTGGAAGTCGAACAACTCTTCTCTCATGAAAAGGAAATTGTTTAGATGTGTGATAAGATTAAATGGCTGATTAAATCTATCCTTAGGGTCAAATGTAAGCATCTTCAACTGCATACTTCTAATCTCTTCCGGTAAATCAGCTTGAGATGTTATATTGATGTTTTTCAGGTTCTCATATAGTTCAACTAAGTTACTGCCTGATTTATATGGGAGATTGCCATTGATTAATAAATGCATAATCAACCCAACGCTATAGATATCGCTCTTAATAGTGGGTTGATTGTTATCAATAAATAGCTCAGGTGCCCTGTATTGATAGAATTCTGTAAGCTCTTGATTGGTCATACTTGGGATGAGATTCTCACGCCAGGTAAAGTTCATTATCTTAACTTTGCCATGATCATCGATGATGATATCTTTGGGTGAAAGACTACCATGGATAAGTCCAAATTTATGTGCTTCATGCAAGACTCCACAAATATCCTTTAGGGTGGTGAGAGCCTTCTTTTCACTGAAGTTATTGTACTTTATAAGTATTTCGTCCAGGGTTGAACCATCAGAGTAATCAGATATCAAACTAATTCTATTATCAAAGAGAACAATACTATTCAAAGTGAGGATAGTATCGTGGTGCAAGGCTACTTGTTTTGTTGATTCTTCCATCAACCCAACGCTTAAATCATTTGTGATATGAGTAGCAGTGAGAACCTTTAAGAAGACCTTCCTATCCAAGATAATATCTTTTGCTATATAGAGTTCTCCTAAAGAGTCGCTACTACAAAAACGGATTATCTTATAGTCTTTTACTTCGTAATTAGATTGATATAGACTCATCTTATTTATACCCTTTTCCCAATAAGTGTTCCACTGGTTGCATCTGTTATTTCTACATCAACAAATGTGCCTATTAGCGATTTCTCACCCTTGAATACAGCAATTTTGAAGTCCTCAGTCTTTCCTGATAATTCTAAATCTGACTTCTTACTGATATTCTCAACATAAACATGTTTAACAGAACCTATCTGGCCCTTGAATTTCTGTAAAGTAATTTCACGCTGAAGTTCAATAATCTCTTTTAATCGCTCAAGCCGTACTTTCTCCTCAACCTGGTCTGTAAACTCAGCAGCCTTCGTGCCTTCTCTTGGTGAGTATTTATACATAAAGGCATAATCGTAACCAATCTCTTTCATAAGGTCATAGGTTTTTTGGTATTGTTCTTGTGTTTCACCCGGGAAACCAACAATAATATCTGTAGTCAGACCAATATTCGGCATAGCTGTACGCAGTTTCTTGATTATCTGCCTATAGTGGTCAGATGTATAACCTCTATTCATCCGCTTCAATATCTCATCATCACCACTCTGCATGGGTAGATGCACATGTTTACAGATTCTATCGTTCGAAGCCATAACTTTAATGAGTTCATCTGACAGGTCTTTAGGATGTGAAGTGACAAACCTTAAGCGCTGAATAGATTCAACCTGACTCACCTTCTCCATTAATTCAGGAAAGTGTATCCCGTCATAATCGTAAGAGTTCACATTCTGACCGAGGAGAGTAATATCTTTGAAACCATTGTTTCCCGCTATCTCTACTTCTTTCAGGATTTCATCAATTGGACGGCTACGCTCTCTTCCCCTAACATAAGGGACAATGCAATATGTGCAGTAGTTATTACATCCGCGCATTATTGTAACAAATGCATTGAACTTCCCTTTTCTTGTTGGGTATATATCGTGATATACTTCTTGATGGTTAAAATCAGTCTTTATCTTCAGATGATCATTGATAATGTTTGGGATGTTGTGATATTGATCAACGCCAACTACAAAATCAACACCAATATTCAATTCTAAGAGTTCTTCTTGCAATCTTTGTGCCATACAACCCATAACGCCAATAATCAAGTCAGATTTGTCTCTTTTACGAGCCTGTTCGTTCGAGATCCGACCTTTGACCCTATCTTCGGCATGCTGCCTTACTGAGCAGGTGTTGAATATGATTATATTCGCTTCATCTATATTGTTTGTTTGCTCAAAACCAGCAGTTTTAAGTACTGTGGCTACGAGTTCACTATCAGCTATATTCATTTGACATCCGTATGTCTCAATTATAAACTTTTTCATACTGTATCAGCTTCTCCTTTCCAAGTCTTTGCAAACTTAATACCTTCATCAATTCTAACAGTTAGCAACATAATAAATCCTGCAATAAAAAAAACTAAAACGGACAAGATTGAATACCTGATGTCTCCGGTAATTCTTTTCACCTCTCCGAATAACAATGGACCAACAATAGAGGATATTCTACCGGCTATCGAGTAAAAGCCGAAGAATTCCGCTTGTTTACCTCTTGGTGTTAAGTTGGATAACAGAGTTCTGCTATTTGCCTGGCTAGAACCAATGGCAACACCGGCTAACAACACAATATAGAAAAACTCCTGGCTTGTTCGACTCAAGAAAGCCAAAATAACTACGACTATCCAAATTATTAGAGATATGTTGATGGTAACCTTTAAGTTCATTTTGTCAGCTAAATATCCAAAGAGCCAGGCACCACCAATGGAAGTAAACTGGGCATAGATAAACAACTTAATAACATCCTTAACTGATAGTCCAAACCTCTCCATTCCATAGATAGAAGTAAATGCTATAACGGTTGTAATACCATCATTGTATATGAAGTAACTAATCAGGTATCTAACTAATTGTTTAAACTTCTTAATGTTCCTCGCAGATTCAGCAATCCTATGGTAGGCGATTTTGAAGTAGTTGCTTCGCTTGCTGGGTCTCGAAAATTCCTTCATCCAAACGAGCGAGAAACCTGAGAAGACAAGAAAGAACAGAGCCACCATTGGGAAAACCCAGATAGTGAGACGGTTATTCACTAATATTAATGCTAGGAGTAGTGATATTAATCCACCGACATAACCTAACGCCCATCCCATACCTGAGACTTTACCAATATCCTCTTCAGATGCTATTTCAGGTAAGAATGAGTTATAGAACACATTAGCACTATGATACCCTACACTTGCTAAGATAAAGAATAGCATACCTGTGAAGACATTCCCTTCACGCACAAAGAAAAGCAGAGCTGTAAATATTACGCAGATATAGCTATTAATAAAGAGGAACTTCTTTTTCGACCTTGAATAGTCAGCAATAGCACCCATGATAGGGGTTGTTAAGGCTACGATAATCATAGAAAGTGCTATAGCTCTTCCCCACAACGCAATCCCAAGTGAGTTATCGCCCACGACTTTCTCTACAAAATATCGATTATACACTACAGTGACAATGATAGTAGTAAACGCTGAGTTAGCGAAATCATACATCATCCAACCCATAGTATTCTTGTTAAACTTCATCTATGTTCTCATTCTTTAGTTCTAAATGTCGCAGGTCAAAATCCTTGTAGTGATCAGCATTCGGGGTGGCTATGAATATCTGATGTTCCTTACTGATATTATGGATAATATTCCTCGTTCTTTCATTATCCAGCTCAGAGAGAATATCATCAAACATAAGGATTGGATACTCATCAGAGATTAATCTGATAAGTTCTGCTTGTGCCAGCTTCAAGGCAATCACAATAGACCGTTTCTGCCCCTGTGAGGCAAAGTCCCGAGCTGGTTTCCCATTTATCTTGATGATTAATTCATCCAAATGTGGTCCGAAGAGTGAGTGCTCAACCTCTTTTTCTCTCTGTTCTTTAGTAAACAGGAAGTCTTCTAAGTCTCTCTGTGATAGATTCGTCTGCAAAGTTGCTTTGTAGTTAAAGGTTATCTCCTCTTCTTTATCTGTAATCTCAGAGTATATCCGGTTGAAGACCTTTTCAAACTTGCTTATAAATTCCAGTCTCTTCTTAACAATAGTTATTGATGCAGTGCAAAAGTTAGTATCCCAAGTCTGCTTATGCTTCTCTTCAAAATCACTCTTAAGCAGTGCATTCCGTTGTTGGAGAATCTGATTGTACTCTTTGAGCTTATAGAGATATTCCCAGTCAGTATTGGCAATTGCTGTGTCTATAAAGCTTCTTCGTAAGCGTGGAGTACCATTGACTAAGGAGATGTCATCAGGCGAGAAATAAACAACTTTGATATGTTTATACAACTCACTCATTCGACTGAGAATTGCACCATTGAGTTTGATTACTTTCCGGTTGTTTTCATAGCCGATATCAAAAGAGTAGGCTTCATCGTGATTGACGAAGCCTGCTTGAAAAAAGAAGTGATTAACACCAAAACGAACAATATCACTATCGTTATGGTGCCTAACAGATTTACCATAAGCACTATAGGCTATTGCTTCCAGGAGGTTAGACTTTCCCGATCCGTTCTCTCCTGAAATCAAACATCCGTGCTGATCAAAAGTATAAGTAAATCTCTCAAAGTTCCTATAGTTTACAAGAGATAGACTTTTTATATACAACTATCTGGTCCGTAAAGGCATCAACAGATATCGTGACTTTTGATTCTCCGGTTCCTCAGTATTAGTAACTATAAATGGTTTTGAATTTCCTGCAAAGGCAATGAAAACATCTTCAGTATCGATAACATCAAGTATTGAACGAAGGAATCTTGCATTACAAGAGATCTTTATTGGCTCACCGGTATAAGTGAAGTTCTCTACAAGGATATCAGCTTCACCAATCTCAGGTCGCATTGTACTGAGCTTAAGGTTCTCAGAATTAATGTTTATTTTAACCTTATGGTTATCATCAGGAGCTAAGAAAGCAAGACGCTTGAGTGATTTCTTAAAGTTGTCATTATTGATCTTAAGGTCTGAAGTAAGGTCAGTTGGGAAAACCTTAGTATAATCAGGATATTCACCCTCTATTATATTTGAATACATAGTGTAGTTTGCATAAGCAAACATTACTCTCGCAGCCTGGAATACAATCTGAAGGTCCAAATCATCGTCTCTGATTATCTTCTGCATGAAAGTAAGGCATTTTATTGGTAAGATATGAGAAGTTTCATTCTCAATCTCAGTATTTGATTTAATCTCAATCTCAGAAATTCTCTTACCGTCAGAAGAGGCCATAACCTGTTTGTCATTAGCAATATCCCAGTAAACACCGGTAAAGAGTACTCTTGATTTATCCTGTGAAACAGAGAAGATAGTTTTATTAACCATTTTATTGAAGACCATCGCATCAACTGAGAATGCATTATCAAGTGATCTTGTTGGTACTAATGGATATTCACTTGGATCAGCTGAGAGGAACTGGTATGTATTGCCACCACAAAGAAGATTTACGGTTTCTTCCTCTTTAGATACACTAAGTTGTGGGTTATCTAAGTCACCAAGATTGTTAATCATCTCGACAAATACTCTTGCAGGAATAGCAATTCTACCACTTTCTCGCACTTTCGCTTCAAACTGACATATAACTGTCATATAAAGATTTGAAACAGTAAATACGACCGCATTAGTCTCTTCATTTGCTTCTATCATGAAGTTCTCCAAAATAGGCATTGTGTTCTTACCCGGAATCAAGCTTGCTAAATGTGGTATATGCTCTGCTAACTGGTTAAGTTCAATTGTAAATCTCATAGTTAACCCCTATAATTTTTTTTCCAATATGTCCTAACGACTATTGAGAGTCAACCTTTTTTTCAAAATACAATCCAGATGGTGAGTTACAAGCTTTAGATACTTTTCCGGAATCACAATATTCACTTGTTATAATGCTTTATAATCAGCGATTTGGAGAAAATAGTAGATTGATTAGATAAATTGAATTTATTAAGGTAGAAAGAACTCTAGAGATTATCTAGAATTTACCTGCTTTGAAGAAGGTAACTACTTCCTGAATCCCGCTCGCTTTTGCTTCATCGAGTGTTCCGTTAAACAGAAGCTTACCCTGATCTAAGAAGATAATCTTATCTGCAATCCTATGGATGGATGCAAGCTCATGCGTTACTACAACAATACTCATGTTAAGCTGTTCTTTCAAGTCCAGGATAAGGTTGTCTAATGACTCACTTGTAAGTGGGTCCAGACCAGCCGAAGGTTCATCGCAAAAGAGGATTTCAGGGTCTAAGATAATAGATCTGGCGAGTCCTGCTCTTTTCACCATACCACCTGATAACTCGGATGGTAGGAGTTGAACAGCATGGTCTAAGTGAACAAGATGCAATTTAGTACGAATCATTCTATCAATAATCTCAAGTGGAAGATTAGTATGTTGCTCTAATGGGATTGCCAGGTTGTCCCAAACAGGGATAGAGTTAATGAGTGAACCACTTTGAAAGAGCATACCTATTCGTTTAAGGAACTTCTCGAATTCAGCAGATTCCAATTGAGTTATCTCATCCCCAAACAACTTCACACTACCACTATATGGTTCGTGCATTCGAAGAATGTTCTTTAATAGTGTCGTTTTGCCACACCCACTCCCACCGAGAATAACAGTAACTTCATTTGCATTGAAATTAACAGTTATACCGTCTAATACAGTTTGTTCACCGTATTTAGCAACGAGATCGGTAACTTCGATGATTGGTTTTAATTCATTCATATTTATACCATATAGATAAAGCTAAACAGTGCATCAAGAACTATCACTGCAAAGATTGAAGTTACAACTGAGTCTGTGGTAGCTTTACCAACACCCTCTGCCCCGCCTTTGACCTTGAGACCCATAAAACTACCGATAATTACGATAACCCAAGCAAAGATGGTTGTCTTTACGAAACTGACCAGAACATCTCTTATATCGAGGATTTCGATAGCTCTGTTGAAGAATGTGATCGGACTCAGACCTAAGAAACTGATACCGACTAATAAACCTGCACCTACAGAAACGATAATACTTATCATTAAGAGAATAGGCATACATACAGTGATTGCATGGAACTTGGGTACAATAACAAATCTTATGGGATTTATCGCCATTATCTTCAAAGCATCAATCTCTTCCATCACCTTCATA